>JAQGNC010000146.1 GCA_028292065.1 Betaproteobacteria bacterium | reverse complement strand
CACTGCGCCGCAGTCGAAGGGTGAACGCCGCCGGCAGTCGCTCCTGATTTCGCAATTCCGCTTTTCCTTTCGTGGTTTTGATTCGAAGTTGCCGGCGCCGCCTCTCAAAGGCACGCCGTATGCGTCGAGCGCCGATACCCCAAACAGGGGTAGCGACAGGAGGCACTTTCATGGCAACCGATACCAGCAGCAGAAACACGCAGTCCGCAGCGGGCGACGCTTCGTCGGCGACGCAACAGGGCGCGCAAGGACAGCAGGGCGGCACGCAGCAGATGCAGCGAAGCGGAAGTCAGGCGTTACAAGGCAGCAGTCAACAGCAGCAGCGCAGAGGAATGCAGGGCGTGGCGCGTTACAGCCGCAACCCGCTCGCGGTGATGCAGGAGTTATCGCACGACCTCGACCGCCTCTTCGCCTCGTTCTTCTACGGCAGTCCGACCGGGCAAGGCCAGAGCCAGGGGCAGGGCGGCCCATCACCGGCGATCTGGGTGCCGCAAATCGAGATGCGTGAAGACGGCGACAAGCTACGCGTGTCGGTCGACCTTCCCGGCGTCGGCAAGGAACGCGTCAGGGTCGACATCGATGAAGGCGTCCTCGTCGTCCAGGGCGAGCGTGTCGACGAGCGCAGCGAAAGCGACGAGCAGCAAGGCGTGCGCCGCACCGAACGCTTCTACGGCGCCTTCCACCGTGCGATCCCGCTCCCCGATGGCGTCGACACCGAAAATGCCCAGGCCGAAATGAAGGACGGCGTGCTCGAGATCGTGCTGCCGCTGGCGCAGCGGAGTCAGAGCAGACGGCTCGATATCAAGGGCGGGAGTGGTAGCAGCGGAAGCAGTGGCGGCGCGAGCGGAAGTGGAAGCAGCGGCAGTAGCGGCGGCGCAAGGGGAAGCAGTGCGAGCGGGGCCGGAGCTGGAAGCGGCAGCGGTGGTGCCGGGAGCGGAGCCAGCAGCGGGACCTGAACGTGCGCTCAGCCCGAAATAACAAAGGCCACGCGAGTGGCCTTTTTCAGGTGCTGGAGCGGGTGATGGGAATCGAACCCACGTTCTTAGCTTGGGAAGCTACTTTCCTACCATTGGAAGACACCCGCGTCGCCGGTGATTTTACGCGTACCCCGCACGCCGGCAAAGCAATCCCGCGTCAGCTGTCCAGCTTGTAGCGCGGCAGCGCCGACAACCGCAGCTTGTTTTCGACTTCGGTCACGCCTTTGACTTTCTGCACGACGTCGATGGCGTCGTCCTGTTCGAGGCCCGGCTCGAGGACGCCGCCGAGGGTGATGCGGCCGTCGATCGCTTCGACTCCGATGTTCATCTTGGCGGTGCGCGGGTCCTGGCGCAGCGCCGCGCGGACGTGCATCTGGAGCGCGAGGTTGGAGAAGATGCGCATCGAGTCGTCGGTTTCCTGGAAGACGGGGCGCGGCAGCAGGGCGGCGATCTCGTCTACGCACTCGTCGATGGTGAGTCTTTCGGTGTTGAGCACGAGGTCGTAGTTTTCGGGCTGCTGCCAGTCGACGCCGAAGTGACGGCGGGTGATCGCGGCGTGGGCTTCTTCGGACAGGCGGATTTCGGATTCGACGAAAGCGCGGTCTTCGGTCTGGAGGCGCTCCATCATGCGCTCCACACGCGTGTGTAGCGGGGCGCAGATCCTGACTGCCACGACGTGAGGCACCGGTCTCAACAGGTGCGCCGCGCCCCAGCCGCGCAGCACGCCGACACCGCCTTCTTCGATCAGCCGGAGCGTTTCGTCGGCGGTGAAGATCGAGAGGCTCGTCTGGTCGGTCGTCATGCGCTCCCAGATTCCGGCCTTGCCTTCGAGAAAACGCACGACGTGGCTTTTACGCAGCCTCATCTTGTCGGCGAGGAGCCCGATGATCTCGTGATGGACGAGCGGTTTGCCGACATGCTCGGACAATCGCGCTGCAACGTCCTTTCCGAGCGAGCCCATCTCTCTTGTCATGGCAACTACCGGCATAGGACGCCTCCAGTGCGTTTCTAGTTGGGCGGAGCAAGCTTAGCATCTTTGCGCCGGGTCGCTCCCCCAGGCTATTACGGCCGCAGACGTGAGCGCCTGTAGGCCGTCGGCATGCGGCGGCGCATTCATGCGGTGTCCTGCGGGCATGTGCGTTGCACGACAGTCCAACTGCGGGTCTTTGCCCCGATCCGCCAGGAACAACGGAGAGCGCACCATGTGGAGACACGACCGCGAACGTCCCGACGATCCGCCGACCCGCCAGCTCGAGACCCAAAGGCTGGCGCGGGACGAGTACGACCGGCCGCGTTACGGCAGCCCGCCGCACGGCGCGCCTGCGCACGCGGCAGGAGGCTGGGCCTACACGGCGCCGCCACGCGATAACGGCGGCGGCGTCGATCATCGGCCGCCTGACCCTCAGCAGCACCCGGCCGGCCAACCGGGGCACGGCGGCGAGGAGCGGCACGTCGGGCGTCCGCTCGACGACGTGCGCGCGCACGAGTTCATGACCAAGCGGGTCGCGAGCGTGCATCCGGCGACGTCGGTGGAACGCGCGGCGCGACTGATGGAGGAGTGCGACTGCGGCGCGCTTCCGGTGGTGGGGGATAACGGCGTGCTCGTCGGGATGGTCACCGATCGCGACATCACCATACGCATCGTCGCGCGCGGCCGCGACGTGCGTCACGCGATCGTCGCCGACTGCATGACCGAGCGCGTCTTCGCGTGCTACGCCAACGAGTCGATCGCCGAATGCATGCGGCAGATGGCGCGCCACCAGGTGCGGCGCGTGCCGATCGTCGACGAGCGCGGACGCCTGGTCGGCATACTCGCGCAGGGCGATCTCGCGCGTCACGTCGGTCATCACCCCGTCCCCGAGGAGCGCCGCGCGCTCACGCACGTCATCGCCGCTTTGTCCGAGCCGGTACGCATGCCGCGCCGCTGAATCCGGCAACCCCCGCGGCTCGCGTAAAATAAGGCGTCGCTTCACGACCGCCTGCGCGGCCGCTCCGTCATGAAAGCTCTGAAGTACGCGCTGCTCGGTGCCGGCGCGCTCGCGCTCGCCGCCGCTGCGCTCATTGCGTACCTCGCGGTCACTTTCGACGTCCGCGACTACGAGCCTCGCATCATCGAAATGGTGAAGGCGAAGACCGGACGCACGCTGCACATCAAAGGCCAAACCAAGCTTTCTTTCTGGCCTGACCTCGGCGTAAGCCTCGGCCCCGTCAGTCTGAGCGAGCGCGACAGCAATGACGCTTTTGCTGAAGTCGAGAACGCGCGCTTCGCGGTGAAGCTGCGGCCGCTGCTCGCGAAAGAGCTCGTCGCCGACGAGCTCCTGCTGCAGGGGGCGCACGTTCGCGTCACGCGTTTCGCCGACGGGCGCCTCAATATCGACGATCTCTTCAAGAGCGAAAGCGATCCGCTCGCGTTCGACATCGGGCGGGTGGTGGTCGAGCGCTCGACGCTGTCGTATCGCGATCTCGGAAACGGAACGAGTCATGAGCTCTCGGAAATCCACCTCGTGACCGGAAGGCTCGTGAACGGCACCGCGACTGCGGTGAAGCTCTCGATGCGGATGCGCGACGGCGCGCTCGACTACGACGTCGCGAGCGCGCTCGCCGGCAGGCTCACTTTCGACCTGCCGCGCCGCACCTACGCCCTCGACGAAGCCGCGATCGAGCTCAAAGGCAAGGCCGGACCCGTTGCCGATCTCACGGCCGCGTTGAAAGGCGGCTTCTTCGCGCACCTGGACAAAAGTGAGCTCGCCGCGCGTGCGGTTTCGATCGCCGCGAGCGGATCGATCGGTGATGAAAAGCTCGATGCGAAGATCGATGCGGCGGGGTTTTCCGTCGGCGCGGAGCAGTCGGTGGGCGAAACCGTCACCGCGAAATTCTCATCGAACAGCGCTCGCGGCACGAGCACCGTCGCCATGAGCCTGCCGCGCGCGCAATGGCGCGAAGGCGCACTCGCGTCGGATGCGGTGGCGCTCGAAGCCGCCATGCGGCGTCCGGGTTACACCGTGCAGGGAACCGCGCGCGCTGCGTTGAAGGCGAACATGGCACAGCGCGTGGTCGAACTTTCGAACCTCGAGTCCAGTTTCACTGCGACCGGAGCCAGCCTGCCGAAAGAGGGCGTGCAAGCCGCGCTCGCGGGCAAAGCGACTTTCGACCTGGGCGCGCAGCGCGTGCACGCCGCGCTCGCAGGCCGCGTCTCCGACAGCAAAGTCAAAGCGACGCTCACCGCGACCGGTTTTGCAGCGCCGGTTTTCACTTTCGCGGCCGACATCGACACGCTCGACACCGATCGCTATACGGCAGGCGGCGCAGCAACGCCCGCGACGGGCAAAGGCTTCGACCTTGCATCGCTATCGGCGCTGCCCGCCACCGGCACGCTGCGTATCGGAGCACTGAAGAGCGCCGGCATCACGGCGAAGAACGTGCGGCTCGTGGTGAAGCCGTAGTGCGCCGGGCCGCTGACATCGCCGGGAGTATCCCGCAACAGATCCAGGGCGTGGCGGACGCCGCGTTCGGGCGCGACGTGGCCGCGTGGCAGCGCGAGCACGGGCGCCACACCTTGCCGTGGCAGAACACGCGCGATGCGTATGCGATCTGGGTTTCCGAAATCATGCTTCAGCAGACGCAGGTCACGACGGTGGTTCCGTACTACGAGCGCTTCATGAAGCGCTTCCCCGATGTGCTCGCGCTCGCGAACGCGGCGCCGGATGACGTCCTCGCGCACTGGAGCGGGCTCGGCTATTACTCGCGCGCGCGTCACCTGCATCGAGCCGCTATCGCGATACGCGATCTGCACGGCGGGCGTTTCCCTGACACCGTCGAAGCGGTCGAGTCGCTGCCGGGAATCGGAAGATCGACCGCGGCTGCGATCGTCGTCTTCTCTCGCGGCACTCGCCACGCGATTCTCGACGGCAACGTGAAGCGCCTGCTCGCGCGCTACTGCGCGATTCCCGGCTATCCAGGCGACGCGAAGACCGCCGCGAAGCTGTGGGAAGCGGCTGAACGGCTGCTGCCTCACGACGATGTCGAAGCGTATACACAAGGCCTCATGGATCTCGGCGCGACGATATGCGTGCGGAGCAGACCGCGATGCGACGCGTGTCCGGTGCGCGCAGGCTGCGCGGCTTTTCGCGAGGGGCTCGTCGACGTGCTGCCTTCGCCGCGGCCGCGCAAACCGCTGCCGCACAAGAGCATCGTCATGCTGATACTCGAGCACGACGGCGCGGTGCTGCTCGAGAAAAGGCCCGCTCCGGGCATCTGGGGCGGCCTGTGGAGCTTTCCGGAAGCCGCGGCAAGCGATGACATCGCTGCCGTGTGCGCCGAGCGCTACGGCGCCGACGTCGCGCACGGCGAGCGCATGGCGGACGTCGAGCACGGCTTCACCCATTACACGCTGACCATCTCGCCGCAGCGCCTGCACGTGCGGGCGATCGAGCTGCGTGCGGGAGAGGCGCAGCGCGTGTGGCTGCCGCTGGCCGAAGTGACCGACGCGGCGATACCGGCTCCGGTCAGAAGAATCGTGGATCTCGTCAACGCGCAATCTCGAGCGGATGAATAGCAAATGAGTGAAGCAACGCAACCCCGGACTCCCGAAGAATTGAGAGCGTGGCGCAAAGCGCATCGCGCGGAGCTCATATCGCGCCGCGCCGATACGCCCGCCGAGCAGCGCAGCGCATGGAACGAAGCGATCACCGCGTCTCTCATCGATGCGTTCGAGATGCCGCGCGAGGCGATTGTCGGTTTCTGCTGGCCTTTCAAAGGCGAGTTCGACGCCCGTTTCGCAGTGAGGCGCTGGCGCGAGAACGGCGCGCTTGCCGCGCTGCCCGAAGTGACCGCGCCGAGAACGCCGCTCCAGTTCAGGCTGTGGAAGCCGGGCGATCCGATGCGCCCGGGGGTCTACGACATCCCGGTGCCCGACGGCACCGAGATCGTCCTGCCCGACACAGCGGTGGTCCCGATGAACGGTTTCGACGCGCGCGGCTACAGGCTCGGCTACGGCGGCGGTTTCTTCGATCGCACGCTCGCTGCGCTCGAGAGGCGGTCGGTCGCGATCGGGGTGAGTTATGAAATGCTGCGTCTCGATACGATAGACCCGCAGCCGTACGACATACCGATGGATTTCGTCGTGACCGAGCGGGGTGTCTATGCCGCAGCGGGCGAGCCGCTCGAGCTGCTCGACGCGGCCGCAGCGCGCAAGCGCTTTGCACGCCTCATGCTCGCGAAGCGGTTGCCGCGAGCCGCTTACCCGTCATCGGAGCTGAGCTCGCCGGTGTGCTATGCGGATCAGTTCCCGGGGTACTGGGGGGATAAACCCGGCGAGTGATCGTCCCAGGCGCCGCTGAAGGCGTTTTCGAGCGTCTCGAGATTGCTTCGTCGCAGCGCTCCTCGCAATGACAGTCGGGGGATTGCCGCGGCGGCGAGGACATTGTGTGACCCGTCATCGCGAGGAGGGGTGCGACGCGGCGATCTCGTGGCGCACGAAAAGCGTCGCACGCGACAGCCTACGCGTCGTCGTTGACGACCAATCCCTGCCCGATAAGGATTTCGCGCAGGCGCGCGAGACGTTCTGCCGCATCGGTCACTTCGAGCAGCGTCTGCTTGACGTGGGCTTCGAGAGGAAGCACTTCGGCGAGACGGCAGCCGACCCAGCTAGCTTCGTCGAGTGCCAGCGGCTCCGGAAAGTGAGCGCTGCCGACGCGCTCGATGATGAGCTTCAGCACTTCGCGGCACGCCGGGTCGACGCGCGAGGCGGGGGTGTCGGCGGGCAGGCGCTCGATCGAGCCTGACATGAGCCCGTTCGCGGCCACGCGGTGATCGAGCAGGCGGAAGCGTTCGCCGCCGCGTGCGAGGAGCTCGAAGAGGCCGAGCTGGGGCATGTCCCAGCGCTCGATGGTCGCGAGGCAGCCTATCGTTTCGGGCACCGCGGGCGCGCCGACTTCTGCGCCTTCGCGGATGAGACACACCCCGAAAGGCTTGTTGTCCCGGATGCACACCTTGGTCATCTCGATGTAGCGCTGCTCGAAGATCTTCAGCGGCAGGGCGCCGCCGGGGAAGAGGACGGTGCTCAAGGGGAAGATGTAGTGGGATTCGGTCATGTGGAAATGGTTCTGTTCTTCAGCGTTTGGTGTTAGGACTTCGCGGTCATCGCGCTGGCCTCGGCATCACCCGGCGGCCCCCGCATCACCCCGTTGCCCCTCATCACCCCGCTGCCCCTCACCCCCGGCCCCGGCCCCTCGCCCGCTTCGCGGGCTCTCCCCGCTACTGCGGGGCGAGGGGAGGTATCAGGTGCAATGCGCACGCGCGTTGCACAAAATTCAGATGGACAGCTCCCTGTGTCTTACGAGGACACGGGCGTGGTGGGCGCGGAAGAACGCGGCGAGCGACTCGGCGAGGTAGACCGAGCGGTGGCGCCCGCCGGTGCAGCCGATCGCTACGGTGAGATAGCTGCGGCTGTCGCGGTCGAAGCACGGCAGCCAGTCGGAGACGAAGCGCCGGATGTCTTCGAGCATTTTCTGGACCGCGGGGTCGGACTCGCAGAACGCGATCACCGGCGCGTCGCGGCCGGTATAAGGGCGCAGCTTCGGGTCGTAGTGCGGGTTGGGCAGGCAGCGCACGTCGAAGACCATGTCGGTGTCGAGCGGAATGGCGTGCTTGTAGGCGAACGACTGGAAGAGCAGCGTGAGGCCGGCGGTCGGAACATCGACGAACTCGCGCACCCAGTTCCTCAGCACGTGGGGGCTCAGGTCGCTGGTGTCGATGTGGTGCGAAAGCCCGGCGATGTCTTCGAGCAGCTCGCGTTCTCTCGCGATCGATTCGGGCAGGGTGCGGCGGCCGTCGCCGAGCGGATGGCGCCGTCTGGTTTCGGAGAAGCGCTGGATGAGGGTGTCGTTCTTCGCGTCGAGGAAGAGCACTTTCACGTCGGTGCCCGCGCCGCGCAGCGCGGCGAGGTGCTGCGGCAGCGCGTCGAGGGCTTCGCCGCTGCGCACATCCATGCTCAGCGCGACGCGCGAATAGCCCGCCTGCGCGAGAAAAGCGACGAGCTCCGGAAGCAGCTTCACCGGCAGGTTGTCGACGCAGTAATAACCGGCGTCTTCGAGCGCGCTCAACGCGACGCTCTTGCCCGAGCCGGAGAGGCCGGTGATGAGGACTAGTTTCATGATTCCATGTGACGTGGTCGCTATGACGTGACGGGCTACTGCGGCTCGCCCTCACCGTTCTTTTGAAGCTCGTTCGCCTGCCGGTTCACGAATTCCGACGTGCTGTCGATGCCGCGAAGCTGGAGCACGTAGTTGCGCACCGCCGCTTCGGTGAGCACCGCGAGGTTGCGGCCTGCGGCGACCGGGATGGTGACTTTGCAGATGCTCACACCCATCACGTCCTCGGTTCCGGGGCGCAGCGGGAGGCGCTCGATCGGCGCGTGATCCGGTCCCGGCCGCTCCAGGTGCACGATCAGCTTCAGGTTCTTGCGCGGGCGCAGCGCCGCTTCGCCGAAGACGGTGCGGATGTTGAGCACGCCCAAGCCGCGCACTTCGAGGAAGTCCCTCAGCAGTGCGGGGCAGCGGCCTTCTATGGTCTCGGGGCCGATGCGGTAGAACTCGATCACGTCGTCGGCGACGAGGCCGCTGCCGCGGCTGATCAGCTCGAGCGCGAGCTCGCTCTTGCCGACGCCCGAGGCGCCGGTGATGAGAACGCCCATGCCGAGGACGTCGAGGAACACCCCGTGCGCCGTCGTCGACTCCGCGAGCGCGCGCGCGAGATACGGCCGCATCATCCACATGAGCTCGACGCTGGGCATCGCGGACTGGAACAGCGCGGTGGAAGTGGCTTCGGCGACTTTCGAGAGCGCCGCGGGGGTTTCGTGCGGACCCGCGATGACGAAGCACGCGAGACCGCGAGTGGCGACGTCGGTCAGCGTCGCCGCGCACGCGGCGGCGTCGAGGCGCGCGAGGTATTCGAGCTCGGTCGGACCGAGGACCTGTATCCAGTTCGGATGGATGAAGTTCAGGTGCCCGATGAGGCCTTTGGAGGAGTCCTTGATGGTGTCGCTGTTCAGATCCCTCGCGCCGCCCGCGCGCCCGCCCACCCAGGTGAGCTTCAGCTTCTCGCGATTATCCTCAAATAACCGGGCTATGCTGAGTCGCGGCATGAGGCTGCCATTGGGTGATGAGGCGGTGTAGCTCGGCCGCGGTCGACGCCGCGAGGAGCTGCTCGCGGAAAGGCTTGTCGCTGAACATCTGCGCGAGCTCGGAGAGTATCTGCAGGTGCATGTCGGTCGCGCGGTCGGGCACGAGCAGCACGAAGATGATGCTCACGTTCTGGCCGTCGGGGGCATCGAAAGGGATCGGCTGGCGCGTACGCACCACACCGCCGACCGCTTCCTTCAGGCCTTTGATGCGCCCGTGAGGAATCGCGATGCCCTGGCCGAGCCCGGTCGAGCCCAGCTTCTCGCGCGCGAAAAGGCTGTCGAAAACCTGGCTGCGCGCGATGCTGTTGTTGTTCTCGAAAAGCAGGCCGACCTGCTCGAAAACCCGTTTCTTGCTGGACACGTCGAGGTCGATGAGGACGTTCGACTCGGGCAGCAGCTTGGCTATCAAATTCATCAAGGGACTCTGGAGATCGTGCCTGGGACTCGGCGGCGCGGCGGCGCCGGCCGGATTATTCGGCTTCCTGGTGCTTGATCGCCGCGCCGTCGTGGCGCTGCGCCAGGTGTTTTTCCTTATGCTTGAGTATCGTGCGGTCGAGTTTGTCGACGAGGCCGTCGATCGCGGCGTACATGTCGTCCGCGGTGCTCTCGCAGAAGATGTCCTTGCCGCGCACGTGCACCGTCGCTTCGATCTTCTGCTGGAGCTTCTCGACCTGCATGACGACGTTCACTTCCATCACCTGATCGAAATGGTGCTTGATGCGCTGGAGCTTTCCGGCGACGTACTCGCGTATGGCTGGGGTGACGGCGACCTGGTGGCCGGTGATGTGGACATTCATGCGGTGTTCCTCAGGTTTATAGGGTCTTGCGCAGGTTGACGGGCAGGATCTGCATCGATTCGCGGTATTTCGCCACGGTGCGCCGTGCGACCACGATGCCTTGCTGGCCGAGGATCTCGGAGATCTGGCTGTCGGAAAGCGGTTTGCGGGAATTCTCGGAGCTCACGAGCTGCTTGATGAGCGCGCGGATC
>JAQGNC010000318.1 GCA_028292065.1 Betaproteobacteria bacterium | reverse complement strand
AACAGTATGTCGTTGCCGTTGCGTGCGCGCTCGCGTCGCTCGGCGCCGTTGCGCAGGTCTACCCCGATCGCCCGATACGCGTGATCGTCGGCGTGCCGGCGGGCGGCACGCCCGACGTGATGGCGCGCGCGATCACCGCCGGCATGTCGAAGCTGCTCGGTCAGCCGCTCGTCATGGACAATCGCGGCGGCGCAGGCGGGCTGATCGGCACCGAAGTCGCGGCGCAGGCGGCGCCGGACGGTTACACGCTGCTGGTCAGCAGCCCGGGCCCTCTCACGATCATCCCTCACCTGCGCTCGAAGCTGGGATACGACCCGCTGCGCGATTTCGTTCCCATCGGGCTGATCGCGAGCAATCCTTTCCTGCTCATCACGCATCCGTCGGTTCCGGCGAAGACGCTCAAAGAGCTGATCGCGCTGGCCAAAGCGCAGCCGGGCAAGCTCAATTACGCGTCGGCCGGCAACGGCGCGGCGAACCATCTCGCGATGGAGCTCTTCAAGAGCATGGCCGCGCTCGACATCACCCACGTGCCGTACAAAGGTGCGCCGCAGGCGGTCACCGATGTCCTCGCCGGTCACATGAACATGATGTTCAACTCGATCCCGCCGGTGCTCGCGCACATCAAGGCCGAGCGCGTGCGCGCGCTCGGGGTCGGCGGAGCGAGGCGCTCGCCGCAGCTTCCCGACGTCCCGACCATCAGCGAAGCGGGCGTGCGGGGTTACGAAGCGATCACGTGGTTCGGCATGCTCGCCCCGGCAAAAACGCCGAAGCCGGTCGTCAATCGGGTGCAGGAGGCGTTCGCGAAAGTGATCGCGACGCCCGAGCTACGCGCCCAGCTCGAGGCGCAGGGCGCCGAGCCCGGCTCCGGCAATCCTCAGGAATTCGGCGCGTTGATCCGGCGCGAATACGATCGCTACGCCAAAGTCGTGAAGGCGTCGGGGGCGAAGATCGACTGAACCCGGCGTCGCTGCGATCGAGGCCTCGCGACAGCACTGCCGCGTCTTCGAGTGCCGACGCCGCGGCTTGCGCCATGTACGGCGTCAATCGCGCTGGGCCCGACCGGTTACGATACGCCACTGACCAGAAACGTTCGGGAGCGAGGAGCGATATGCCCAAGGTTGCGATTGAAGGCGGAGAGATTTACTACGAAGAACACGGACGAGGCGAGCCGCTCGTGTTCGTCAGCGGCCTGAACGGGGTCGCGCGGTACTGGGAGCCGCAGGTGCCGGTCTTCAGCCCGCATTTTCGCGTGATCACCTACGACCACCGCGGCACCGGCGCCAGCGACAGGAACCAGCGCGAGTTCTCGATCGACGGCATGGCCGCGGACCTCGTCGCGCTCCTGGATGCGCTGAAGATCGAGCGCGCGCACCTCGTCGGGCTCTCGACCGGCGGCGCGATCGGCCAGACCCTCGCGATAGAGCAGCCGCAGCGCCTGAACCGCCTGGTGATGTGCAGCACGTGGACGCACTGCGATCCGTGGTTCAGGCGATTGTTCGAAGCGCGGCGCGCGATGTACCAGCAGGCGGGTTCCGAGCTGCACGCGATGTTTCACCCGCTGTGGCTGTTGCCGCCCGATTACATCAACGAGCACGACGCCGAAATCGACGAAGACCGCCGCCGTGCGGCCTCCGCTGCGCCGCCGGTCGAAGTCTCCGTAGGGCGCATCGATGCGCTGCTCGGGTTCGACCGCCGCGCCGGACTGTCGCGCATCGACGCGCCGACCCTCATCATCGCTTCGAGCAACGACTACATCACGCCGAGTTATTACGCGCAGACGCTCGCGCGGCAGATCAGGGGATCGAAGCTCGAGATCCTGGACGGCGGCGGGCACTCGGTTTCGAAGACGCGTCCCGAGGTCTTCAACAAGCTCGTCATGGATTTTCTGACGGCCTGAGGAGATCCGCTTTTGCTCATCGCCGACGGGTCGTAACGCAACGCGCCGTGCAGGCGCACGCGCCCGCTGTGACGTTCGAACGGCGCGTGCCGAGTGCTGCCAATCGAGCTTAGTAAAGCTTACCGGTCGTTGCCGTTGGCAAGCTCGTCACTGCGTCGCATGACGAACTGGAACCGGTAACCTTCGCCGCACTCGTTGCAGCACACGTACACGCCGCTCGCGTCCGAGACAATTTCCAGATACCCGACGCACGCCTCGTAGCGCCGGGTGCCGTCGGCGTTGAAGGTATGCGGGTACTTCGTGGGGATGCGCTTCATGCCTGTATCTGAGCAAGGTTCGGGCCACCCGTTTCGGGTGAGCCGTACCACGTCACGGCGAGGAGCGCGGAAGTTAAGCGGGGCTGTCAGCTACTCGGCGTCGAGCGAAGTGCGGCCGGTCGCCGTATTCGCTATACCGCCATGGGCCGGCTGGCCCTGCGCCACGATGGGCGTGCGGTAATTCGCCGTGAGCGTGGTGCCCGACTGGGCGCTGAAGCGCAGCGCCGGGTCGTTCGCGTAGAACTGGACCGGAACCGAGACGCGAGTCACCTTGCCGTCGGTCACGGTCGGGCGTGAGACGATGAAGTGCAGGTGCGGTCCCGACGAGTAGCCGGTGTTGCCGGAATAGCCGAGGAGCTCGCCGACCGCGACACGCTGGCCCGGTCTGACGAGGTCCGGGCCCGGCGAAAGATGCGCGTACTCGGCGACGGTGCCGTCGTCGTGGACGATGGCCACGGTGTTCGCCTTGTCGATGAAGCTCGTGCTGAAACCGCCCTCGCGGTGGCGCAGGGTCACGTCGATCACCACCCCGGCGCGCGCCGCAACCACGGCGCTGCCCACGGGCATGGCGAAATCGACTGCGTAGAGGTTCTCGCGGTTGTTATGGCTGGTGAGCCGGCCGCCGTGCGCCTGGCTGACCGCGAAAGCGTGACCTTCCTCGAAAGGCAGCCGGTAGACGGCGTCCGGGTCGTGCTGGGCGTCGAGGCGGCCGAAATGATGGCTGTAGCGAAACAGGAAGTTATACGGCGCGCCGGTGTGGTCGCCGGCGAAAACGCGGCCGAGCGACATGCTGCTGTTCGGCGGGACGACGGCGGTGACGGGCCACACCTGGTCGCTCGCGTAATTCTCGCCGGTGAGCGTAACGTAGACCGTGATCGGGGCGGGGCCGCTGTTCTCGGCCACGACCTGCTGCGCCGTGCCTTCCGCGCGGGTCAGGAGCCTGAAAGGATAGTCGGTGACCGCAGCCCCGGCGGAGCCGAGCACGCAGAGCATCAGGGCGCCGACAGACGCAAACTTACCGAGGAGGTTGCGCATTTTCAAAATAGTTATGAGTGCGAAACGATTGTGCCATGCAACGTGAGGTGTTGCCAGCCGGCGACAGCTGAGATTTTTTGTCTCCGTCAGGCGACCGGCTCACAACTTACGTAACGTCAAATCCCGCGTTTCCTGAATACGGACGAACTATAGGCCCGCCGCCGCGGCGGCAGCGGCTGGAAAACCGTTGGAAACCTGCCGCAATTTAAAAAATCCGGGCTGCGGCGTGAACTGCCGCAAGAGACGAGGGGCGTTACGGAAGGCGCTGCGGCAGCGCTCGGGCGCCGAAGCGCTCGGGCGCCGAAGCGATCGGCAGAGAGCCGAAGGAAGGGAGGTCTCGGAGGGAAACCTTGGTTTCCCACTGACTCGTAACCGGCGAGCCGAGCGTAGCGAGGTCTCGGAGGGAAACCATTGGTTTCCGAGGGGTAATTGGCGAGCCGAGCGAAGCGAGGGAAACCATGGGTTTCCCTCCGAGGCGTAACCGAGTTCCAGTGCCGGGAGGGTTCCCCTCCCGGCATCTAGAACTGGCTGCCGAGCAGCCCGCCGATGACCGCGCCGATGGCGGTGGTCGCGCCGCGGCTGTGGCGGTCACCGACTTGGCTGCCGATGACTGCGCCGACCGCGGCGCCCGCGGCGGCGGCGACGACGTTCGGCCCGTCGCGGCGCGGGTAGGCGGCCGGCTCCGGATACTCGGGATACGACGGGTACGACGGGTACGCGACAGGCGCCGGGTCGTACACCGGGCCGTAGACCGGCGCCGGCCGCTCGACGTAGACCGGCCGCTCGACGTAGACCGGTCGCTCGACATAGACGGGCCGCTCCACGACGACCCTGCGATCGACGTACACCGGCCGCTCGACGACGCGCTCGCGAACCGGCCGCTCGACGACGATTTCACGCGACGGATAGCGCTGCTCGATGACGCGCTCCTGGCGCTGGCCCCAGCCGCGTTCCCAGCGCCCTTCATGGTCAGCCATCGCGGGCAGCGACACCGCGACCAGCGCCCCGGCGGCAAACACATGCAGAGTTGTTCGGACCGACATGACGTTCTCCTTTATCTGCGACTCGCGCGGATTCATCCGCATGAGGCATTAAACGCGATGCGAACGCGCCCTGTCGACGGATCAAGTGCAACAAAGTGTAGGGGCTGTTACAAACCACGGCGGAACGCCGCGGGCGCGGCGGGCACGCTACTTGTTAACGTGCCCCGCATGTTCGGCGCCGCCGGTGAGCGAGGCGCCGCAATCAACCTGAAGAGGCAGTGAATGGCAAACTTGACCAACGCCCAGCTCGAGACGTTGAAGAACAAGCTGCTCGAGCGTCAGCGCGTGCTGGTGCTCGAGGTGAGAGACAAGCGCGAGCAGGCGGCGAACGAAGGCAACGAGGACGCGATGGGCGGTGTCGGCGACGCCGGAGACGAATCGGTGCTGCGTATGAACACCGATCTCGATATCCAGGAAGCGGGCCGCGACATGGAGGAGCTCAACGCGATCGCCGCCGCGCTGCGCCGCATCGAAGACGGAAGCTACGGCGAGTGCGAGGAATGCGGCCAGGACATCGGCTTCCCCCGCCTGGAAGCGCAGCCGACCGCAACACGCTGCATCGTGGACCAGGAGAAGCACGAGAAGACGTTTGCGACGAGGTCGACGCCGACGCTCTGAGTGACGGCGTTGCCGTAAGGGGTGACGAGGCTACCGTAAGGCGTGACGAGCCCGCTCGGGTTTTCGTCCCTCGTCACCGTGTCACTTCGTCACGCCTCAGCCCGATAGAGCCTCAGCCAATCACCCCGCACGCCGCACGCGCGCCCGCGTTGCCGGTGGGGTCGGTCTTGAGGTCGTCGGTGCCCATGTGAACGACGACGGCGCGTCCGATGATGCCGTTCGGGGTGTCGCTGCTGACGGTCAGGCCTTCGAACGTGGTGTCGATCGTCGCGCGTCCCGCGTCGGAGAAGGCGAGATTGCCCATGTCACCCGCGTGGCCGACGGCGGGGGTGACGCCGTGCTTGGCTTTGGCCGGGTTGAAGTGGCCGCCTGCGCTCATGGCGTCGGGCGCGCTGCAGTCGCCTTTCTCGTGTATGTGGAAGCCTTTCAGCCCCGGCTGGTGGCCCGTCACTTCACCGGTGACTCGCACGCGGTTCGGCCCGACTTGGGTGAACTTGATCTGGCCCTGAACCTGCGAGCCGCTGGCCGGCTGCAGCGTGGCAGTCGCGGTGGGGGGCTCGCCGCCCGGTGTGGACGCGCAAGCTGCGAGCAGCAGCATGGTGGCGGTGCCGCCGATGATTTTTGTCATGTTTTGCCTCTCCTGTGGTTTCGTTGGATGCGATTTTCAGCAGCGCACCTGCTGCCTGCAGAAATCTCCGAGCTCACTGACGACGCTGACGCCGTCGACTTGCCGCCGCGCACGGCCGCTGCCGTAGTCGAGCTCGAGCTTGACTTCGTACTTCGCGAAGAATGCATTGTACAGATCGCCGCCCAGAGTGCCGACGGCATAAAGGCCGTCGGTCGCCGGCTCATACTCGAGGAGGATCGCGGGTAGCGGCTGGGGCGCCGGGCCGCTCAGCACGCGCGCGCCCGATGCCGGGTCGTATTCGCTGTGCTCGGAGCAGCAGTGGATGGTGTTCAACTTTGCCGCGGCGCCCGCGCTCGAGCGTTCGCGATAGCTGATGAAGCTGATCTGGCGCGTCGGGTAGGTCATGCGGTGAGTGCAGATCGCGCTGTAGGCGACGATTCCCCGCGCGGGCCCGACGCCGCCGGGCCATTCATACCCGGCGCCGCTTTCGGTGCGCAGGCTCACGTTCTGCACCGTGGGCTTTCCCAGGTTGATGAGAAAGCACGGCGTGCCTTCGAAAGGATAGTGAAAGATGTAGTTGCGCCCCGGTACCAGGGTGCCTGCGCGCAGCGGCTGCCGGCGCTCGTCGGAGAGGCGGGTGCGCGAGTACGCCCTGGGCTTCACCTCGCCTTGAGCGCCCTGGGTGGGCGCCGCGCCGAGGGCGGCGCAGCCGGCGCACGCCCGCAGAAATCCGCGTCTTTGCATCGAAGCTCCCGACAGTCGCGAGGGCCCTCATGATGCCAGCGGCGACGCCAAGCCCGCAACGCCTCGCGGGGCCGGCGGAGCGCCCGCGGAAAGGCTTTAGCGCGCCTGGCGCCGGCGCTCGAGCGCCGCGTGAACGGCGGGCCCCAGGCGGCCGAGCCGGTCCTTGAGCAGGTAATCGGCGGCGCCGAGGCGCAACGCTTCCGCTGCGTGATCGTCGTTCCTGCTGCCCGACACGACGAGCAGCGGAACGTCGAGCCCGGCGGCGTTGAGCAGCTCGAGCGCGCGCAGCGGGCTGAACTGCGGCAGCGCGTGGTCGCACAGCACCACGTCGTAACTCGAATCGAGCGCCGCCAGGTACTGCGCTTCGGTGTCGACCCGGGTCCACGTCGGGTGGAATCCGGCACGGCCGAGCGCAATCACCATCAGCTCGGCGTCGATCGGACGATCCTCGACGATGAGGACGCGCAGGTTTTTATTCGTTGCGGTGATGTTGAATCTCCGGTTGCCGTAGGAGCGCGAAGTTCGCTGGCATGGCGCACGCCGTCGCCGGCGCGGCAGGTATCAGCGGTCTCGAGCGTGGTCTGCAGGCAGAGGTCGTTGCGGCTCAGTCGAGCGTGGTCAGCCCGTGCTGCAAGGCGAATTTCACGAGTCCGGTGACATCCTGCACGCCGAGCTTTTTCATCATGCGGCTGCGATAGGTCTCGACCGTCTTGGGCGACAGGTGGACGCACGCCGCGATCTCGCTGCTCGATCGGCCTTCGACCACCAGCTGGAGCACTTGCCGCTCGCGCGTGCTCAGGCGTTCGAGCGGGCTGTCCGGCAGCGCTGCCGCAGCGGTGTCCAGATGCGCAGCGGTGATGGCGCGGCTCATGTAGCGCCGGCCGGAATAGACGCTGCGCACCGCGGCGACCACTTCGGTCCCCGCCGATTCCTTGAGCAGATAGCCGTCGGCGCCGGCTTCGAGCGCGCGGAACACGTGCTCCGAAGTCGAATGCATCGACAGCATCACCAGGCGGGCGCTGCACTCGCGCTTGCGCAGCACGCGCACCGCCTCGATCCCGTTGAGCCCGGGCATCGAGATATCCATCAACACCACGTCGGGCTGGAGCTTCAGCACGTCGCGCACCGCGTCGCGGCCGTCGCACGCTTCTCCGACGACTTCCATGTCGGGCGCGGACCTGAGCAGCGCCTTGAGTCCATCACGCATCACTGCGTGGTCGTCGGTTATGAAAACACTGATCGTCACTGGCTATTCGAACCTGTATCGGCCGCTTCGCGCGGCGAGGGGCAGAAGATAGTCGCCGCACGCAGCAGCCGACAGACACAGTAGCCCGCATTCGCCGCCGGACCAGGTCCGAGGCAGGTACAGTTCCTGCGAGATATGGCGAGTACAACTTTGGCCCGGGCTGTCGCCGCCATGAAGCGCTATGAACAGCTCGCCGAAGAAATCTCGCACCAGATCCGGGCGCGCGTGCTGCGAGTCGGCGACCGGCTGCCTTCGGTGCGCCAGGCGAGCCAGGCGCATCGCGTCAGCCGCGGCACCGTACTGAGGGCGTATTACGCGCTCGAGGACCGCGGCGAGATTCGCACGCGCCCGCGCTCCGGCTATTACGTCACCCCGCAGCGCGCCGCAGTGCCGCCTCCGCCGCTTCCCACCCGGCCCTCCACGGCGACACGCAGCGTCGACGTGCGCGATTTCATTTTCGACGTGCTCGATGCGATCAGGGCGAGAGACACGGTGCCTTTCGGCTCCGCGTTTCCGAGCCCCGATCTTTTTCCGCTGCAAAAGCTCGCCGGCGCGCTGTCGTCGGCGGCGCGGCGCCTCGATCCGCACGAGATGGTCGAGCACCTGCCGCCGGGGCTGCCGGAATTGCGGCGTCAGATCGCGCGCCGCTACCTGCAGGTCGGCATGGCCGTCGATCCC
>JAQGNC010000303.1 GCA_028292065.1 Betaproteobacteria bacterium | reverse complement strand
CACTTCCATCCCGGCCGAGTGAAACGCTTTCACCATCGTCTTGAACTCGGAAACGCTGCCGCCCGTCAGGTAACGCCCTTCGGGTGCGAAATACCCGATCGAGTTGTAACCCCAGTAATTTCGCAGGCCTTTTCCGACGAGAAAGCGGTCGTCGACGAACGCGTGAACCGGGAGCAGCTCGATGGCGGTGACGCCCAGGCGCTTCAGGTGCTCGATGACCGGCGGCGTGGCCAGGCCCGCGTAAGTGCCGCGCAACGCCGGCGGCACGTCCGGGTGCCGCCACGTAAAGCCTTTCACGTGTGTCTCGTAAATGATCGTGTCGCGCCACGGGATGTTCGGCCGGCGGTCTTCGCCCCACGTGAATGCGGGATCGATGACCCGGCATTTCGGCATTCCGCGCGCCGAGTCGCGGCGGTCGAAGGACAGGTCTTCGCGCTCGTGCCCGTGACGGTAACCGTAATTCGCGTCGCTCCAGTTGACCTGGCCGAAGAGCGACCTGGCATAAGGATCGATGAGCAGCTTGTGCGCGTTGAAGCGATGTCCGAGCTCCGGCCGGTAAGGCCCGTGCACGCGGTAGCCGTAAAGCAGTCCCGGCCGCGCTTCGGGCAGGTAGCAGTGCCACACCTGGTCGGTCTGCTCGGTCAGCGTGATGCGGTTGACTTCGCGCCGCCCCTTGGCATCGAAGAGGCACAGCTCGACCTTGTCGGCGTGCTGGGAGAAGAGCGAGAAGTTGACGCCCTGGCCGTCCCACGTCGCGCCGCGCGGATAAGGGGTTCCGGGCCAGACGGTGGTGATCGTGGTTTCCATTGGTGTTGTTGTTTTTGCGTGCGCGCCGGGAAACGTATATTAACTGCGCAGCGCGCAGTAGTTTTCCCGAGCGCGATAAGGCCCGTCATTCCGGACGCGCGCGAGCGCAAGTGATCCGGAATCCATTTTTAGCCAACAAGCGTTCAGATGGATTCTGGCCTGCGCCAGAATGACCGCGGCCTACGGCGTCAGAAATCCTGCCGCTGTGACTGCTGCGCCCGGCGCGAAACGTCTTCGATGCGGGGCGCCTCGTCGCGCCGTGCGCGAGGCCACCAGCGCTCGAGAATCTCGGCGGCCCAGCCGCGGCCGCCCAGGCCGAAGGCGAGCGCGAGGGCGAGCACGGTGCCCGCGAGCACGATGAGGAAGCTGTAGCGCACGATGTCGCCGCCGACCTGCATCTGCTCGAGTGCGATGAGCACGACGAAAGCGACGATCGCGTACTGAGCGAGGCGCCCGAGCAGGTCGCCGTCCTGGATGCCGACGTTGCGGCAATACGCCATGACCGCACCCGCGATGAAGCGCGCGAAGTACGAGCCGAAGGCGAGGATCACGAGCGCGACCATCAGGCGCGGCACGAACATGACGACCTGGCGCAGGAGGTCGGTGATGTAGTTGAGCCCGAGCGTATTGAACGCGACGACGAGCCCCGCCAGGATCACCAGCCAGTACACCAGCACGCCGAAGATGTCGGTGGTGTCGCTGCGTATCCCCCCCTGGGTGAGGAACTCGTCGAGGCCCGCGCGCTCGGTGAGCACGTTGAAGTTGATCGCGCGCAACGCCTTGACCACGGCAAAGCGCGCGGCTTTGGCGAGCAGCCAGCCCGCGAGCACCGCGATGGCGGCGAGCGCGAGCCGCGGCAGAAACGCGCCGATCTGGAGCATCACCCCGCGCACCGGGTCGAGCACCGTGTCCATTTCCATAGTGCAGTGCCTCCTTTACGCCGCGCGGCAAAGGCGCGGCGTCACGAATCTCCCCTCGCCCCACAGGGGAGAGGGGTCGGGGGTGAGGGGCGACTGCCCTCGGGAAATCTCAAGCCGCCGGCAGCAGCCTCGCGATCCCCGCCAGCGGCGTGCCCACCCAATCGGGCCTGTTGTTGAGCTCGTAGCGCAGCTCGTACAGCGCTTTTTCGAGTTCGAAGAACGCGAGCAGCGCTTCCATGTCCTGGCGTTTCTCGTAGATCTTCGCCGCGCTCGCGGTCTCGTCGTAGGCGGTCAGGAAAGCGGTGCGCGTCTGGTTTTCCCAGTCCGACGCGAGCGGTCCGAGCCGGTTGACGTCGTCCGGCGATTCGGCGGTCTTCGCGAGCGCGCCTGCCGCCGCATAGCTGAACGAGCGCAGCATTCCCGCGACGTCGCGCAGCGGCGTGTGTTTGCGGCGGCGCTCTTCGAGGGTGCGCGCAGGCTCGCCTTCGAAATCGGTGATGATGAAATCGTTCTTGTTGATGAGCACCTGGCCGAGGTGGTAATCGCCGTGGTGGCGCGTCTTGAGCGTGGTTCCCGCAGGCATCGGCAGGGCGTTCACGCGCGCGGTCACCTGCTCGCGGCGCTCCAGCAGCGTGCGCGCTTCCGCGGCGATCGGCGGGGGAAGCTGGTCGACGCGCTTGGCGAGCAGCTCGAACGTCGACGCGACTTCTTCCTGCAGCCGGCGCCGCCACTCGGCGAAATCCTCGGCGCGCGCAGGCTCCGGATCGAACGCCGGATCGCCGGTCTTGGTCGCGAGCGCCTTGTGCAGCTCCGCGGTGCGCGTGCCGAGCGTCTGGAAGAGCGCGAGGTAGGCGCCATGCACGTCGGGCGGCAGCTCAGCGACCGTGCGCTGGGTGTCGAGAAAGCGCGAGACGTATTCCAGCGTGTAGTTCCACGCGTCGCCCTGGTTGGTCACGTAAGCCTGCAGCACCGCGAGCGTGGTGCGCGAGCCGTCGGCCTCGACGTGCTCGACCACGCCCGCGAGCGGAACGCAGTTCGGGAAGTGTGCGACGTCGGTGAGAAAGCGGCCGATCTCGACTTCGGGGTTCACGCCGCGGCGCAGCCGGCGATAAGCCTTGAGGAAGAGGCGCTGGCCCAGCGTGACGATCGTGTTGCTGCTCAGCCCGTGCGGAATGCTGACCGGGACCGTGGCGAGATCGGGGCCCGCCAGGTCGGCGTAGGACTTGGTCGGGAGGAAGCGCAGAGTCCCGTGCGCGGTCGCCACCTCTCCGCCGCGCCCGATGGCCAGTGCCACCGCGCGGCAGAAGCGCTCGTCGCCGAACGCATCGGCCAGCACGCCGACGCTCGCCTGCTGGCGCACGCGCGCGATCGTGACCGGCGCCAGCGCCTTGAGCCGCTCCTCCTCGGTGTCCTCCCACGCGAGCGCGAGCGGGATGAAGTAGCACGCGGGCTGCGCGCTGCCTTCGGTGTTGAACATCGAGATCATCCACGTGCAGCTGCCGGTTTCCCACAGCGCGTGGTCGTAGAGCCGCACGCCTTTGATCGCTTCGCCCTTGGCGGCGAACCAGCGCTGCGCCTGCAGGTAGCGCGGGAGCACGTCGACCTCGAGCTGCGCGCGGGTCTTCTCGGCCATCGCGATGCGCCACGGCACTACGCGGTCGCGGAAGAAGCTCGTCCAGCCGTCGAACAGGATGAGGATCGGCAGGTCTTCGCGCGCGAGGCGTTCTTCGTGCCAGCTCGGGACCGGGACGTCGGTCGCGAGCCTGAACCAGTAAAAGCTGTGCGCAGGCAGCGTCAGCATGTAAGGCAGCTCACCGATCGGCGGGAACGACGTGCGGCCCAGGAGCTCGAGCGGCACGCGGCCTTTATAGCGCGCGAGGTCGAGCTCGGCGGGCTGCGCCGAGCGGCCGAGATTGGCGACGCACAGGATCGCCTCGTCCCCGAGCTCGCGCAGGTAAGCGAGGATCTTGCGGTTTCCGGGGCGCAGGAAAGTGAGCTTGCCGCGGCCGAACGCGCGGCTCGTCTTGCGCACCGCGAGCATGCGCTTCATCCAGTTGAGCAGCGAGCCGGGCTCGCGCGCCTGCGCCTCGACGTTCACCGCCTCGAAGCCGTAGACCGGGTCCATGATCGGCGGCAGGTACAGGCGCTGCGGATCGGCGCGCGAGAAACCGGCGTTGCGGTCGGGCGTCCACTGCATCGGGGTTCGCACGCCGTTGCGGTCGCCCAGGAATATGTTGTCGCCCATGCCGATCTCGTCGCCGTAATAGACGATCGGCGAGCCGGGCATCGACAGGAGCAGGCTGTTCATCAGCTTGATCGTGTCGGTGTCGTTCTCCATGAGCGGCGCGAGGCGGCGGCGGATGCCGAGGTTGATGCGCGCGCGCGGGTCCGCCGCATAGAAGCGGTACATGTAGTCGCGCTCCTTGCTCGTGACCATCTCGAGCGTGAGCTCGTCGTGGTTGCGCAGGAAGATCGCCCACTGGCAGCTGTCGGGTATGTCCGGTGTCTGCTGCATGATCTCGACGACCGGGTAGCGGTCTTCCTGCGCGATCGCCATGTACATGCGCGGCATCAGCGGGAAGTGATACGCCATCTGACACTCGTCGGCGTTGCCGAAATACTCGCGAACGTCTTCGGGCCACTGGTTCGCTTCGGCGAGCAGCAGCTTGCCTTTGTAGTGCGCGTCGAGCGCGGCGCGGATCTGCTTGATGACGACGTGGGTCTCGGGAAGGTTTTCGTTGTTGGTGCCGTCGCGCTCGACGAGGTAGGGGATCGCGTCGAGCCTGAAACCGTCGACTCCCATGTCGAGCCAGAAGCGCATCGTGCGGATGACCGCTTTGAGCACGTTCTGGTTGTCGAAATTCAGGTCGGGCTGGTGCCCGAAGAAGCGGTGCCAGTAGTACTGCCCCGCGACCTCGTCCCACGTCCAGTTCGACGTCTCGGTGTCGGTGAAGATGATCCGCGTCTCTTTGTACTTCGTCGGATCGTCGGTCCAGACGTAGAAATCGCGTTTGCTCGAGCCTTTGGGCGCGCGACGCGCGGCCTGGAACCAGGGGTGCTGGTCGGAGGTATGGTTGACGATGAGCTCGGTGATCACCTTGAGCCCCGCGCGATGCGCTTCGCGCAGGAAGAGGCGGAAGTCGCTGCGCGTGCCGTACATCGGGTGCACGTTGTGATAGTCCGCGACGTCGTAGCCGTCGTCCTTCAGGGGTGACGGGTAGAAAGGCAGCAGCCAGATCGCGTTGACGCCGAGGTCGCGGATGTAGTCGAGCTTGGCAGTCAGGCCGCGGAAGTCGCCGATCCCGTCGTCGTTCGAATCGAAGAACGCCTTGATGTGCAACTGGTAGATGACCGCGTCCTTGTACCAGAGCGGGTCGTCCGCTTGAGCGGCGTCGGTCGCAGCGATCGCTGCAACGGGGCGGTCCATACGCATGAATCCTTAGGCGAAATTATCGGTGTCGCGCTCGTCGCGCACACGCCCGCGCACGGCGAAGATGTGCCCCATGCCCGGCGTGAGCTCGACGTAGTTGCGACGCCCGCGCCAGTGATAGCGGGCATCGGTGAGCAGGTCGTGGACCTGATACGGTACATCGGCTTCGAGCTTCACGCCAGCCAGATCGAGGTCGACCCAGCCGCTTTGCCGGTGATGCGGATCGAGGTTGACCACGATCAGCAGCACGTTCGACAGATCGGGAGTGGCTTTGACGTAGGCGATGAGCTGGTCGTTGTCGGTGTGCGCGAAGCTCAGCGTGCTGTCGTTCTGGAGCGCGGGGTTGTCCTTGCGGATGCCGTTCACGCGTGCGATGAGGTAGCGCAGGCTGTCGGGGCGATCGAGATCCCACTTGCGGATCTGGTATTTCTCCGAATGCAGATACTCCTCGCTGCCCGGGTCGCGGGGCACGTTCTCCGAGAGCTCGAAAGCCGGTCCGTAAATGCCGTAGCTGGCGGCGAGTGTGGCCGCCAGCAGCAGCCTCACGACAAAAGCCGGGCGCCCGCCGTGCTGCAGATACTCGGTGAGGATGTCGGGCGTGTTCGGCCAGACGTTGGGCGTGAAGTAATCGCGGCCCGGACCTTCGGAGAGCTCGGTGAAATACTCGACCAGCTCCTGTTTGGTGTTCCGCCACGCGAAGTAGGTATACGACTGCGTGAACCCCAGCTTCGCCAGGCGGTGCATGATCTTCGGCCGCGTGAACGCTTCGGCGAGGAAAATAACGTCCGGATGCCTGCGCTTGATCTCGCCGATCGCCCACTCCCAGAACGGAAAAGGCTTGGTGTGCGGGTTGTCGACGCGGAACACGGTCACGCCCTGCTCGATCCAGTACTCGAAAACGCTTTTGTGCTCGTCCCACAGCCCCGTCCACTCTTCGGATTCGAAGTTGAACGGGTAGATGTCCTGGTACTTCTTCGGCGGGTTCTCCGCATACTGCACCGTGCCGTCCGGGCGCCACGTGAACCACGACGGATGTTCCTTGACGTAAGGATGGTCGGGCGCGGTCTGGAAAGCGATGTCGAGCGCGAGGTCGATGCCGAGCGCTTTCGCGCGTGCGACGAGACGACGAAAATCGTCGAGCGTGCCGAGCTCGGGATGTATCGCCTTGTGGCCGCCTTCGTCGGAACCGATCGCCCACGGGCTGCCGTGATCGTCTGCGGCAGCGGCCAGCGCGTTGTTCTTGCCTTTGCGTTTGACGCGCCCGATCGGATGGATGGGCGGCAGGTAGACCACGTCGAAACCGAGCTCGGCGACGTAATCCAGCCGTGCCGCGGCGTCGGCAAACGTGCCGTGGCGGCCGGGCTCGGTGCTGGTCGAACGCGGAAAGAACTCGTACCAGCTCGAGAATCGCGCGCGCTCGCGCTCGACGCTTATCGCCAGGGTCTTCTCGTAGGTCGCGGCGTAGCGGCGGTCGGGATAGCGCCGCGCGAGCGCGGCCATCGCATCGTCGAGCGCGATCTTCTTGATTTCGTCGGGGTGTTTGGCTTCGACGAGCTGTTTGCCCCAGGCTCGCAGGCGCTGGGCGTCTTCACCGGCGGCGCGGTTCGCGGCTTCCGCGATGAGTTTGCCGCCGACCCGCGCGGCCGATGCGATGTCGGCCGCGTCGACGCGGCGCTTGAGCTCATTGCGCCACGAGAGGAAATGATCGACCCACGCGGTGACCGTGTACTGGTGACGGCCCAACGCATCGAGCGGAAACTCGCCTCGCCAGCGGTCGTTCACCAGCGCGGTCATCGGAACTTCGCTCCATTGCAAGTCGCTGTCGTGCTTGTGACGCAGCAGGCACGCGAGCGCGTCGTGGCCGTCGGTGAAAATATCGGCTTCGACGATCATCGTGTCGCCGATCACACGCTTGACCGCGAAGCGCCCGCAGTCGACCTCGGGATCGACACGGTCGATGACCGCGCGAATGCGGCCGTCCGCCGCGGCGCGGGGCGCCGTCGCGGGTGTCGCCGCCTGGTCTGCCACGCGCCGCGGGCCCTGGCGTTTTTGCGCAGGCTGTTTTGCGGTGTCCGACTTTTGCGCCGGCTGTTTCGCCGCGTCGGACTTCTCCGCCCTTGGTTTCGCCGCGTCGGGTTTACGCGCCGGCTTTGCCGCCTGCGCGGCCGGTGCGGCCGGTGCGGCCGCCGCGTTCGCCGCAGCGGGGTTCTGCGCCGCGGTTGCGCTCGCCGGGTCTTTCTTTATCGTCTTATCGTTCATGCTTGAAATACACCACTGAAAGTGGCGGTAAGGTTATGCGTATCGCATGATAGCGGCCGTGAGCGGGAACGGGCGCGGAGTGGACGCCGCCCTGGTTGCCGACGCCGCTCCCGGCGTAGAAAGCAGCGTCCGAGTTGAGCACTTCTCGCCAGTAGCCCGGCTGCGGCACACCGAGCAGGTAGTTCTCGCGAGGCACCGGGGTCAGGTTGCACACGACGAGCACCATGCTTTTTTCATCGCGGGATTTGCGGATGAACGAGAGGGTCGAGAGCTGCGAATCGTTCGCGTCGATCCACTCGAAACCGGCCGGGTCGAAATCGACCTCGTGCATCGCGGGCTCCGCGGCGTAGAAGCGGTTCAGGTCCGAAATCCAGTGCATGAGCCCGCTGTGCTCCGGGTGCTGCAACACCCACCACTCGAGACTTTCCTCGTGCTGCCATTCGCGGCGCTGGCCGAATTCGCAGCCCATGAAGAGGAGCTTCTTTCCGGGGTGCCCCCACATGTACCCGTACAGGGTTCGGAGGTTGGCGAACTGCTGCCAGCTGTCGCCCGGCATCTTGTTGATGAGCGAGCCTTTGCCGTGAACCACCTCGTCGTGCGAAAGCGGAAGCACGAAGTTCTCGTTGAACGCGTAGATCAGCGAGAAGGTGAGGCCGCCGTGGTGATACTTGCGGTGTACCGGGTCTTGTTGGAAATACTTCAGCGTGTCGTGCATCCACCCCATGTTCCACTTCAACCCGAACCCGAGCCCGCCGATGTAGGTCGGGCGCGACACCATCGGCCACGCGGTCGATTCCTCCGCGATCATCTGGACGTCGGGATGATCGCGATAAACCGCCTCGTTCAGGTCGCGCAGGAAATGGATCGCGTCGAGGTTTTCGCGCCCGCCGTACTTGTTCGGAATCCACTCGCCGCTCTTGCGCGCGTAGTCGAGGTAGAGCATCGAGGCCACCGCATCCACGCGGATGCCGTCGATGTGATAGTGCTCGAGCCAGAAGAGGGCGCTCGAGATGAGGAACGCGCGGACTTCGTTGCGGCCGTAATTGAAGATGGCGCTGTTCCATTCGGGGTGATAACCCTGGCGCGGATCGGCGTGTTCGTATAGATGGGTGCCGTCGAAGCGGTACAGGCCGTGCTCGTCGTTGGGAAAGTGCGAAGGCACCCAGTCGAGGATCACGCCGATGCCGTTCCGGTGCATCGTATCCATGAAATGCATGAAGTCCTGCGGCGTGCCGTAGCGTGAGGTCGGCGCGAAATAGCCGGTCGTCTGGTAACCCCACGAGCCGTAGAACGGATGCTCGGTGACCGGCATGATCTCGACGTGCGTAAAGCCGGTCTTCTTCACGTGCTCGACGAGCTCGTCGGCGATCGCTCGATAGCTGAGCGATTTGCCCGCGGCATCGCGCCGCCACGAACCGAGGTGTACTTCGTAGATCGACATCGGCGCGGTGAGGCTGTTGCGGCCTTTTCGCGTCTGCATCCACTCGGCATCGCCCCACTCGTAATCGAGCTTCCACACGCGCGAGCCGGTGCGCGGCGCCTCTTCCCAGTAGAGGGCGTAAGGGTCGCCTTTATCGACCGCGGTCAGGTGCTGGGAGACCACGCGAAACTTGTAAGCCGCCCCGGTTTGCACACCCGCCACGGTTCCTTCCCAGATGCCCGAGCCGTCCCAGCGCGGCTTGAGCTCGTCGGTCGCAGGATCCCAGCCGTTGAAGTCGCCGATCACCGACACTGCACGTGCGTTCGGTGCCCACACCGCGAAGCTCGCGGTGCCGTCATCGAGGAGATGGCAACCGAGTTTTTCGTACAGGCGGGCGTGACTGCCTTCCCTGAAGAGGTAGATGTCGTGTTCGGTGAGTGTGCTCATGTCTTCAAGCGCGGAAGCAATTCGTCGGCCTGCATGCAGAACGTGCGGCGGCACGGACGGGCGGTACTTGCATGACATGTACCGCTCCCGTTTGCTCGGGGCGCCTCGCGCCTCATAATTACACGATCGAAGACCGGAGGTGCACGATGAGCAACGAAGTGGAGCTTTACGTCGGCGAAGCACTCGGCCGTTACGGCTTTCCGCATGGTCATCCTTTCGGGCCCGACCGCCAGGACGCGTTCTGGAAGGAAGCGCAGATGCAGGGCCTGCCGCAGCGTGTCGAGCTGCGCGCGCCGCGCGAAGCGACCCGGGAAGAGATCGAGCGCTTTCACCAGCACGAGCACGTCGAGCGCGTGCGCGTGCTTTCCGTCGAAGGCTACGGCTCGATCGACTACGGTGACACGCCCGCGTACCCGGGCGTCTACGACGCGTCCGCGAACGTGGTCGGCGCCGCGCTCGATGGCCTCGCGCGCGTGATGAGCGGCGAGACCCTGCGCACGTTCCAGCCGATCGGCGGCCTGCACCATGCGCGGCGCGCCGGCGCTGCGGGCTTCTGCGTCTTCAACGATTGCGGCGTGGTCGTCGACAGCCTGCGCAGCCAGTACGGCGTGCAGCGCGTCGCGTACGTCGACATCGACGTGCATCACGGCGACGGCCTGTATTACCCGTACGAAGACGATCCCGATTTCATCTACGCCGACATTCACGAGGACGGCCGCTTTCTCTATCCCGGCACCGGCCACGACTACGAGCAGGGCAAAGGCGCGGGCGCCGGCATGAAGCTCAACATACCGCTCCAGCCGGGCGCGGGCGACCCGGAGTTTTATGCCGCCTGGGAGCGGGTGGTCGCTCATTTGCGTGCGCACAAGCCGGATTTCATCGTGTTCCAGTGCGGCGCGGACAGCCTCGCGGGCGACCCGCTCGCGCACCTGCAGTACACGGCCGCGGCGCACGCGCACGCCGCGCGCAGCCTGTGCGGACTCGCCAACGAGATGTGCGACGGGCGCATCATGGGTTTCGGCGGCGGCGGCTACAACCGCGGCAACCTGGCGGCGGCATGGTGCGCGGTGCTGGACGAATTCGTCAAAGGCTCGGAGCGCTAGCCCGCCGCGGTTGTCAGCGGGTGCTGTGCCTCACGCGTTACCCCTAGGGCCGGCAAAGGCCGGCCGCCCGACTCAAGGGGGTCTGGTGTCCCACTTCAGGAGGAAATGATGAAACGACTGATAGCGGCGGTTTGCTTCATGCTGGCGGCTGCACCGATGGCGCTGGCGCAGGACAAGGCGAAAGACACCGACAAGAAAGCGCCCATGGCGGCCGAAAAATCGACCAAGTCCGACGCGGCCAAAGGCAAGGGCGACGAGAAGAAGGCCGACGCGGGCACCGAAAAATCGGCCAAGGGCGACAAGGGCAAGAAAGAGCGCAGCGAGAAACAGAAAGCGCAGGACGCAAAAATGAAGGACTGCAACAAGGAAGCTCGCGACAAGAAAATGAAGGGCGACGAGCGCAAAACCTTCATGAGCTCGTGCATGGGCGGCGGCGGGTCCGACAAGAGCGACAAGGGCGACAAAGCCGAGAAGAAAAGCGGCAAGTAGGACAGCGCCCTGAGGCTCGCGCGAGCGGGCTTCGGTGACAAACGGGGCATACTCCCGCGGGTATGCCCTTTTTCCTGCCTGAACGCCTGGCTCGCCGCCTGCGCGCGGCGCTCAAAGGTGTGGTTATTGCATCGGCGATCGCCATGGACGCCGGAGCGCAGGATCGCTACGCCGCGCAACGCCAGGCGATGCTCGACGACATCGCGCGCACGACTCGCGAGACCGCCGCCGAGACCGGGCGCAGCGCGCTGAGCGAGGCCGTGATGCAGGCGCTTTGGCGCGTCCCCCGTCATCGCCTCATCCCTGCCGCCGAAGAAGCCGATGCCTACCGCAATCGTCCGCTCTCGATCGGCTCGGGACAGACGATTTCGCAGCCTTTCATCGTCGCCCTCATGACCGATCTGCTCAATGTTACGCGCGGCGATCGCGTGCTCGAAATCGGCACCGGATCGGGTTACCAGGCGGCAGTGCTCGCGGAGCTGGGGGCAAAGGTGCACACGATCGAGATCGTCGAATCCCTCGGGCGCGAAGCGGCGGCCCGTCTGGCGGCGCTGGGCTACGGCGCAATCGAAACGCGTATCGGCGACGGTTATCTCGGGTGGCCCGAGCGCGCGCCGTTCGATTCGATCATCGTGACCGCGGCGCCGGCGGACGTGCCGCCCGAACTCACACGCCAGCTCAAGGCCGGCGGCAGGCTCGTGATACCGCTCGGGCCCGAGCAGGGTGCGCAGACGCTGACCGTCATCGAGAAACAGCGCGACGGCGCGCTCGTGCGCCAGGCGGTGCTTGCGGTGCGCTTCGTGCCGTTGACCGGCGGCGGCACCCGCGCGCGGTAGCCGCAGGTGCGGAGGAGGCTAGAAGCTGCGGCTCACGCCGAGGCGCAGGCCCTGGCGGCGGGCGGCGAGGATGCCCTGCTCCTGCGACAGGACGTCGTAAGTCAGGGCCCAGTTCGGCGAGAGCCAGTGCCGTCCGGACAGGGTGAGGTCGCGCACGTCGTTCGCGGGCAGTCCGAACGCCCCGGTGCCGAGGTGATCGACGTCGCGGCCGGTCGTGTACGCGAGACCGATCGTGTTGCGCTCGCCGTAGAAGTAGTTGACCTGTATGCGATGCGCCGAACCCGGCAGGCTGCCGCCGGGGCCGTTCGTGTACAGGGTGTACGCGCCGCGGAAACTGCCGAAATAACGCTCTGCCGAGACCGACAGCAGATGGCTCGTCGCGAAGTTGTATTCGCTTTGCCGCAGCCCGAAGCCGAGCCCCCATTCGTCCGATAAAGCCTGGTTGAACTGGCTGTACAGCGTGTATTTCGGAAGCGCGTTATTGAACGGGTCGACGTCGGCCGCGGCGGTGCTGCGCGGCGCGAAAAGGCGATGGACGCTCGTGCTGTAACCGGCGGTGCGGCCGACGTAGCGCGTCGTGGAGAGCGTTCCGGTGTAAAGCGATAGTCGCGGCGCGAGATCTTCGCGCACGGTGCCGGCGCGCCAGGTGAGCCCCGGCTCCGAGTCCACCGTTGCGGAAAGTGCGTTCGTGTCGACGCGAGGCGGCTTCAGCCCCCGCAGCGAGGAGCCTTCGCCTGCGGTCGCGACGACCGCGTGTATGCAAACCCAACCCCCGACGAGCCACGCCAGCTGTGCTGTTCTCATGATGGGCCTCGTTTTAGTTCTAGGTTTGGACCATTCTAATACAGCCGCTCACCGGCGGCGGCTCTCGCGGGCGTCCGGCCGGTGTTAATTCACGCCGGCTGCACCAAAACGCGGCCCGGTGGGCGGCGCGGCGCACCGCAGCGGCGCTGCGAGGCGCCCGGCGGCGCTGCGTCAAGGCTTTAAGTCGGTGGCATAGGCGTTGCTTTGGAACGCGCCCATCACACAAGCAGTGCCGCGCGAATGACGAGCGGCCCGAAAGGCGGAGGATGAGTCTGGTCGTCGCACTGAAAACCCTGAGCGGGCGCGAGCGCCTTTCGGAAGACGCGGCACGCAGGACCACGGCCGCGCTGCTCGACGGCGGC
>JAQGNC010000034.1 GCA_028292065.1 Betaproteobacteria bacterium | reverse complement strand
GAGCTTGTCCTTCACATCGGGCGCTGACAGCACCTTGTGAAGCTCGGAGACCAGCCGGTCGACGATGGGGCGCGGCGTGCACGCGGCGGTTAGTATTCCGTACCACTGCACCGAGACGAGGTCGATGCCCTGCTCGCGCGCCGTGGGGACTTCAGAGAGGACGTCGAGTCTTTTTTCGGTGAGCGCGGCGAGCGGTCTTACCCTTTTCGCCTTGACCATCGCAATCGTCGGCGCCAGCGCGAACGTTCCGAAGTCGACTTCACCGGTCGTGCACGCGAGCAGCCCGGCCACGTTGCCTTTATAAGGCACGTGCACCATCTGCAGCCCGTACATGCTTTTGAACAGCTCGGTCGCGAGGTGGTTGCCGGCGCCGAGGCCGCTCGAGCTGAAGTTGAGCTTGCCGGGATTTGCTTTGGCGAGCGCGATGAATTCGTTCAGGTTCTTCGCCGGCACCGAGTTGTGCGCGGCCATGACGTAGTACATGTTCGCGACCAGCGTGAGCGGTTGAAGATCGCGTGCGGCGTCGTAGTTGAGCTTCTTGTACATCGACGGGCTCAGGGCGATCGACGGCGGCGTGAGCACGAGGGTGTAGCCGTCGGGCGTCGATTTCGCCGTGAGCTCGAGGCCAAGGTTGGAAGCCGCGCCAGGCCGGTTCTCGGCAATGACCGGCTGCTCGAGCTGTTCGGAAAGCTTCTGGGCGATCGTGCGGCCGGCGATGTCGGTGGGCCCGCCCGGCGGAAACGGCAGTATCAGGCGTATGGCCTTCGTGGGATACGCCTGCGCGAAGACGAGGGGCGCGTGCGCGAATGCTGTGAGCGCGGCGAGCGTGCAGGCGAATCCAGGCAGTGCCTTCATCGTTTCCCTCCTCGTGGAGCACCGTCGTGTCGCGGGTGCTTCGCAGGCATCTTACGCTTAACTTCGCGCGCGCCGCAGCCGGCTGGAAATCATTCCGATGAAGGTTCGTTATCTCAGCGCACGAGCGCGTCGACTTTCGTTTCGAGCTGAGACACCGCGCCGTCTACCGCGGCCTGTATTCCCGCGTCACCGGCCCCCATCGGCACGTAACGCTCTCCATGTCCCGACATGCGCGAAACCGGATTCATCCTTGCGTCGAAGAAATAGAGGCTGATGTCGAATTTCGTGGTGCGGTCGCCATAGGGCTGCATCGGATTGGGCAGCACATCGACGACGATCGCGCCTTTCTTGCCTGACGCGACGGCCTGCCCGAAGTCTTTCACGTACTCGCTGTTCGGAAAACGCCGCTTGAGCATTGCGAGGACGCGGCCCCCGACAAAGTTCGGATCGGTGTCCGCGAGCACGACTGTGTTGGTCAACGAAGAGGGCACGACCGTCGCCCAGTAGGCGTTCGTTCGCTTGACGTAGTCGAACCAGGTTTCGACGTTATCGCTGAAGATAATGCCGAGCGGCTGCTGCACCGTAACCTGCGCGTCCGCGGGCACCGACGCCGAGCTTTGGTTGAAGAGGCCCTTGAACGCGTCGCCGTAGGTGGGCGGCGGCGGACCGCTGCCCGCGCAGCCGGCGAGTGTCAGGCAGACGGCCATCGCTGCAGCGAGCTTGCTCGTGACGTTCATCAATTTGCCGTCTCCTTCGATCACTGCGCGGTGCACCAACCGACTCCGCCGATTCTGCAGCCGGGGACCGGCGCCGGCGGGCGATACACCGGGCCGCTGCTCGGGCCTCGCGTGTTGCGGATGGGCGCGGGCGCGAGGCTGTTCATGTTCGGCTGGGCGACACGGGGCATGTTCATCTGTTGCGCGCTAAGGACCACCTGCCCCATGGCCGCCGCTATCTGCAGTCCGATGCCGATCGCATTGTTATACAGCGCCGCCAGGGCTTCGGGCGATGTACCGGCGCGCAATTGGTTGACGAGTGCGGCGCAGGCGCCCGGTTGCTGGTCACACGGCGCGACGGTCCGGTCGAGCATCGGCGTCGCGCCGCGCGAAACAAACCGCGGATCGGATGCTGGCGGTGTCGCTTGCGCCTGGAGGTGCGAAAGCAAGCCGCAGCCGCCCGCATCCTGAATGCTCTCGAGCGCTGCCTGCGAAGCGGGGCCATTCTTCGCGTCCGCGGCCGCGACGTAATTCAGCGCGAGATCGCGGCATTCGTTACTCATCGCAGCCGCTGCAGCGATCTCGGCAGCCTCACGATTCGACGCGAGGAACGCTTCACGCTGCGCGAGATCGCTCGCGGAGCACGGCGTGTCGATGGAATCGCGCCAGCCGAGCACCCCCTCGTCGAGCATGATCGCAATGCATTGGCGGGCGTCGTGCTGTATTTCGCGGCAGCTGACGTGCGCGCTATCGACCGGACCGTCACATACAAAGACGTAGCCATTGACCTCGGCGATGTTGGCTGGAACCGCCGCGGCCTGCGCGTTGTCCGCGGAAGCCTGTGGAGAAGCGGGCGATGCCACTGCCTGCCACTCAGCGCGCGCCGCCAACCCCGCATAGTGTGCTTCGACGGCCTTCCTGCTTTCGGCGACATCCGCACGCCCCTGGGGGGAAGCCTGCTTCTCGGCGTCGTCGTAAGCGCGCCGGAGGTCTTTCAGCGCGGCGTCGTAACGCTCGCGCGCACCAGGCGCACCCGGCTCGCGAAGTGCCGTGTCGGCGCGGCTCTGGGCTTCGCCGATGCGCCGGCGCAGTTGCTCCGCCGCGGCTTGTTCCTGCCGATCGCTCGCCGGGCCGAGGCGCCGCCTCAACTCTTCACGCAGCTTCGAGTTGTCGGGTGCTGCAGGCTTCGGCGCCGCGCGTGGCGGTGCATCTCCACGCGGGCTCTGCGAGCTGCAATCGAAGTTCTGACTGTTCGCCAGGTCGTAGCAGGTGTCCGCGAAAGCCGGCGGTGCAGCGACCAGCAGCAGTGCGGCGATGCCACAGGACGTCACGGCGCGCATCATCGCTTCCTCCCCGCACGAATGGAATCGAGTATCGCTCACCAGCAGGCTCGGCGGCAACGGCCTTTCGGCGCGTTCCCGCCAGCCGCCGGCAGTTCGCGCAGGACGTACCGGCCTATTTCGCGATGACGACGCCCTCACGCACCAGCCGCTCGATCTCTTCCCGCGCAAGGCCTGACTCTTCGAGGACTGCGCGGGTGTGCTGCCCCATCGCCGGCGGCTGCATGCGTAGCGCGGGCTTGCGGCCGTCCATGTCGAGCGGAATGCCGGGAATCTTCGTATGTTTGCCGGTGGGCAACACGAGGTCGAGCATGCGCCCGCCTTCGTTCAGATGCCTGTCCTCGAAAAGGTCGCCCGGCGTGGCGAGCGGACCGAAAGGGATGTTGAGCTTCTCGAGCTTCGCGCACAGCGACTCGCTCGTCTCGGCCGCGAATTTCGCCTTCACGACCGGCATGATCTTCGCGCGCTGCTGGGCGCGCTGCGGGTTGGTCTTGAGATCGGGATCGGCCAGCAGGTGCTCGACATCGAAGCCGGCGCAGAACGAGCGCCAGTGATTGTCGCTCGTGATGCCGACGAAAACGGTCTTGCCGTCCGCGGTCTTGAACGGGTCGTACACCGCCCACGAGCTCGCTTTCTCCGGCATCGGCGGCGGCGCCTTGCCGGTGAGCGCCTGCTGGCCCATGTGCTGTGCGACGAGGAACGCGGTCGATTCGAACAGCGAGCTCTCGACGAGCTGCCCGCGTCCGGTGCGCTCGCGCTCCCGCAGCGCCGAGAGGATGCCGATCGCCCCGAACATGCCGCCCATGATGTCGACGACCGAGGTGCCGGCACGCAGCGGCATGCCGCTGGGGCCGGTCATGTACGCGAGCCCTCCCATGTACTGTACGATCTCGTCGAGCGCGGCACGCTTCTCGTACGGCCCGGCGAGAAACCCTTTGAGGCTGCAATACACGAGGCGCGGATGACGCGCCGACAGCGCCTCGTAGCCGAGCCCGAGGCGGTCCATCGCCCCGGGCGCGAAGTTCTCCAGCAGCACGTCGGCGGTCTCGACGATGCGGTGAAAGACTGCTTTCCCCGCCTCGCTCTTCAGATCGATGCAAAGGCTGCGCTTGTTGCGGTTGAAGACCGGAAAGAGCGCCGAGCCGAAGCCGACGTTCGCGCGCGTGCGATCGCCTTCGGGAGGTTCGACCTTGATGACGTCGGCGCCGAGGTCGGCGAGCACCAGGGAGCACGACGGCCCCATGACCGTATGGCCGAGCTCGAGGACCCGGATGCCCGCAAGCGGCAGCTCGCGCGCGGCGTTTGTTTCATTCGACATTCTTGATCGATCCCTTGCTTCAGGCGACCGCAGCCGCGGCGCGCAGCTTCGCGAGGTTGCCGCCCATCTTCACCGACCCCGGGAGCGGGTGCCCGACGATCTCTTCCGCGAGCTGCGCGCACTCGATCATCCTGTCCAGATCGATGCCGGTCTCGATACCCATTTCCTGGCACATGAACACGAGGTCCTCGGTGCACACGTTGCCCGCCGCGCCCTTGTGCGACGCGAACGGACAGCCGCCGAGTCCCGCGACGCACGCATCGAACATCGTGACGCCCATCTCGAGGCCCGCGACCGCGTTCGCGATGCCCATGCCTCGCGTGTCGTGCAGATGCAGCGAGAGACGCTGCTCGGGGTACTTCTCACGCACCGCCCCGAGCAGGCGCTTGATCTGCAGCGGCGTCGCCCACGCCATCGTGTCGGCGAACGACAGCTCTTCGAGCTCGATTGCGTATTCGGCCGCGAGCTCGAAGATCCGGTCGACGATGGTGACGATGCTCCGCACCGGAATATCGCCCTGGTAATTGCAGCCGAAAGCCGCGGCGACCGAGCCGCGCTTCACGGGCAGGCCGTTTTCGATATAGCTTTCGAGCACGCGGCGCGAGTATTCGAATTCCTGTGCGGTGGTGCGATTGTTGTTCTTGGTCGAGAACTTCTCCGACGCGTAGATCGAGATCTTGCCTTCGAGCGTGAGCTTGTCCCCGAAGGTGCGCGCGCGCTC
>JAQGNC010000207.1 GCA_028292065.1 Betaproteobacteria bacterium | reverse complement strand
CATCGAGCTTTACACCTCGGGCACCGCGGGCGAGCCCCGGCGCATCGTGAAGCACCTGAGCCAGCTCGACGCCGAAGTCGCAGTGCTCGAAGCGATGTTCGGGAAACGCGTGGGCGCTTCCACCATCGTGGGCACGGTCCCGCATCACCACATCTACGGCCTGCTGTTCAGGCTGCTGTGGCCGCTCGCGTCGCGCCGCGCTTTCGAAGTCGAGGCATGCGGCGAGCCTCACACGCTCGAGGCGACGCTCAAACGCCACGCCCGGTGCGCGCTGGTGTCGAGCCCCGCACAGTTGTCGCGCCTCACGCACCTCGTCGATCTGCCGCGCTATCGCAGCCGCATCGCGGAAGTGTTCTCGTCAGGCGGGCCGCTCGCGGCCGCCGATGCCGCGGCGGTCGGCGCTGCGCTGGGCGACGCGCCGGTCGAGGTCTACGGCAGCACCGAAAGCGGCGGCGTCGCGTGGCGCAGGCAAAGCGCCAGCGACGCGTGGACGCCGCTGCCGGACGTGTCGGTGAGGCTCGGCGAGGCCGCCGCGCTCGTCGTGCGCTCGCCTTTTGCGTCCGCCGACGGCACCGAGCTCGCGCTCGCCGACGCGGCGCATCTCCTCCCCGACGGCCGTTTCCGCCTGCTCGGGCGGCTCGACCGCATCGTGAAGATCGAAGAGAAGCGGGTTTCGCTCGGCGCGATGGAAGCGAAGCTGCGCGAGCATCCGTGGGTGCGCGACGCGGCCGCGGTGCTGCTCGCGAGCCGGCGCAACATCGTCGGCGCCGCCGCGGTGCTCGCGCCCGAAGGCTGCCGCACCCTCGAAAGCGATGGCCGCGGGGCGGTCGTCGGCGCGCTCCGTGCTCACCTGTCGCAGCATGTCGAAGCGGTCGCGCTGCCGCGGCGCTGGCGTTTTCCCCAGGCGCTGCCGTACAACGAGCGCGGCAAGCTCACCCGCGTCGGGGTCGCCGCGCTGTTCGACCTGCCCGCCGCATGAGCGCGCCGCTCAAGATCATGCCCGCGGTGGTGAGCGCCAGCGTCGATGCGCATCGCGCGGTGTACGCGATCGACATCGACGCCGACCTGCACGCGTTCGAAGGTCATTACCCCGGAAACCCGATCGTCGCCGGCGTGGTGCAGGTCGACTGGGCGATGCGTTTCGCGCGCGAGGCTTTCGCGGACGCGCCGCAACCGCTCGACTGGGACGCGTTCGCCGGAATCGACCAGCTCAAGTTCCACCAGATCATCCGCCCCGGCGAGCGCGTCGAGCTGCATCTGAACTGGAGCGCCGAAACCGGCAAGCTCGCGTTCAGCTTCGAGAGCGACAGCGGGCGCAAGTCCGCGGGGCAGATCAGGCTGGGTGCACGATGAGCTTCGAGCCGTGCCTCATCATCCCGCTCTACAACCACGCCGGCGCCATCCGCCAGACCGTCGCAGCGTTGAGCGTTCACCGCCTGCCGATCTACATCACCGACGACGGCAGCGACGAGCCGACCCGGCGCGCGTTAGCCCAGGTCGCTCGCGAGTTTGCGCTGGTGAGGCCCGCGCGCCTCGAAGTGAACCGGGGCAAAGGCGCCGCGGTGTTGGAGGCGATGCGCCGCGCGGCCCGCGACGGTTACACCCACGCTCTGCAGATCGACGCCGATGCGCAGCACGACGCGGCCGACGTGCCGAAGTTTCTCGCCGCCGCCCGTGCGCAGCCCGACGCGGTGATCGCCGGCCATCCGGTTTTCGACGACAGCATTCCGAAAGCGCGCCTGTACGGCCGCTACATTTCGCATGTCTGGGTGTGGATCGCCACACTCTCGTTCGACATCGCCGACTCGCTCTGCGGCTATCGCCTGTATCCGCTCGCAGCCGCGCTGCGTCTGGCCGATCGCGTGAAGATCTGCTCGCGCATGGATTTCGATTCCGACGTGATCGTGCGCCTGTACTGGGCCGGCGTGCCGGTCGTGAACGTACGCACGCGGGTCACTTACCCCGCCGACGGCGTGTCGCACTTCGACGTGCTGCGCGACAACGTGCGTATCACGCTCGCGCAGGCGCGGCTCTTCTTCGGGATGCTGCCGCGCGCGCCGATGCTCGTCTGGCGCAAGCTCCGCGCCAAGCGCGCCGGTGAGACCGGGAACTGGGCGCACATGGCCGAGCGCGGCACCGTTCTCGGGCTCGCCACGCTCAACGTGATCTACCGCGTGCTCGGCCGTCGTGCGGTGAAAGCGCTGCTCTTTCCGGTGACCGCGTATTTCTTCGTGACCAGCGCTCGCGGGCGTGCCGCTTCGCTCGAGTACCTGACGCGCGTTTTCGAGCACCAGGGTCCGTCGCCGGCGCTGCCGCGACCGCCGGACTGGCGCGACGCGTTCAGGCATTTCCAGGCTTTTTCCGAGTCGGCGCTCGACAAGCTCGCGGCGTGGTCGGGACGGCACGAAGAGCTGCCGGGAGACTTTGCCGCACATCAGCAGATCGCAGCGCTCGCGGCAACCGGCCGCGGCGCGCTTCTCATCGGCGCGCACCTGGGCAACTTCGAGATGTCTCGCGCGCTGGGGACGAGCACCGGCTTGAAAGGCATCAATGCGATCGTCTATAGCGAGCACGCGCGCCGTTTCGCCGCGACACTCGCGGCCGCGAGCAGCGATTTCAACGTGAACCTCATGCACGTGCCGACGCTCGGTCCCGACGACGCGATCCGGCTGCAGGAGAAGATCGACGCGGGCGAGCTCATCTTCATCGTCGGCGATCGCACGCCGGCCTCCGAGAACGGCCGGGTCAGCACCGTGCCTTTTCTCGGCGCGCCCGCGGCTTTCGCGCAAGGCCCGCTGCTGATCGCGCATCTGCTCGGGTGCCCGGTGTATCTCTTCTTCTGCCTGAAGGAAGGCGAGCGCTACCGCATGCACCTCGAGCCTTTCGCCGATCGCGTCGTGCTGCCGCGGCGGGCGCGCGACCAGGCGCTCGCCGCTTACATCGCCCGCTACGCCGCGCGGCTCGAGCATTACTGCGGCGTCGCGCCGCTCCAGTGGTTCAACTTTTTCGATTTCTGGCGGCCGGTCGTGGGACAGACCGCGCCGCGCTCAACCCCGGGGCAGGAACATGAACGCACCCAGACCGCTCACGCCTGAACAGCTCGCGCAGCCGGTCGTCATCGGCGCAGCGCCGATGACGATAGAAGACGTCGTCGCGGTCGCATGCCGCGACCGCAGCGTCGCGCTCGCCGCCGATGCCGGTTTCCGATCGCGCATCGACGCGGGCGCCGCCTTCCTCGAAAAGCTGATCGACGCGGGCGGCGACGTCTACGGCGTGAACACCGGATACGGCGACTCGTGCGACGTGCGCATCCCGCCCGAGCTGCTCTCCGAGCTGCCGCTGCACCTTACGCGATATCACGGCTGCGGCCTGGGGCGGCATCTCGACGAAGACGCGACCCTCGCGGTGCTCGTCGCGCGGGCGAATTCGCTCGCGCAAGGCTACTCGGGGGTGCGCCTCGAGCTGCTCGAGAAGCTCGTCGCACTCGTCAACCACCGCATCCTGCCGCTGATACCGGAAGAAGGCTCGGTCGGCGCGAGCGGGGACCTGACACCGCTCTCGTACGTCGCCGCGGCGCTCGTCGGCGAGCGCGAGGTGCGCTATCGCGGCAAGGTGCGCCCGGCCGCCGCGGTGCTCGCCGAAGCCGGCATCGCGCCGCTGACGTTGCAGCCCAAGGAAGGCCTCGCACTGATGAACGGCACCGCGGTCATGACTGCGCTCGCGTGCCTGGCTTTCAGCCGCGCCGAGTACCTGACGCGCCTGTGCTCGCGCGTGACCGCGCTCGCGACCGTGGCGCTGAGAGGCAACCGCGGTCACTTCGATCCGCGGCTTTTCGCGGTGAAGCCGCACGTGGGGCAGAACGCATGCGCGGCGTGGATCTTCGGCGATCTCGCGGCCCCGGACGGCGCCGACGAGCCGATGCGCCTGCAGGACCGCTACTCGATCCGTTGCGCGCCGCACGTGATCGGCGTCTTGCGCGACGCGCTCACCTGGATGCGCCGCGACATCGAAGTGGAGCTGAACAGCGCGAACGACAACCCGATCGTCGACCCCGAGCTCGAGCAGCTTTTTCACGGCGGCCACTTCTACGGCGGTCACATCGCTTTCGCGATGGACGGCATGAAGAACGCGGTCGCCAATCTCGCCGACCTCATGGACCGCCAGCTCGCGCTGCTGGTCGATGCGCGCTACAGCCACGGCCTTCCGCAGAATCTCTCGGGCGCAATCGGGCCGCGTGCCGCGATCAATCACGGGCTGAAAGCGGTGCAGATCGGCGCGAGCGCGTGGACCGCCGAAGCGCTCAAGCTGACGATGCCGGCGTCGGTGTTCTCGCGCTCGACCGAGTGCCACAACCAGGACAAGGTGAGCATGGGAACGATCGCCGCGCGCGACTGCCTGCGAGTGCTCGAGCTGACCGAGCAGGTCGTCGCCGCCCAGCTCCTCGCGTGTTGCCAGGCGCTCGAGATACGCCGCCGCCGCGGCGAACCGGAGCTCGACCGCGTCGCGCCCGGCGCACGCGAATTCTTCGACGCGGTGCGCGGCGACACCCCTTTCATCGAGGAAGACCAGCCACTCGAGGCCACGCTGCGCCGGCTCGTCGCGCAGGTGCGCGAGCAGCGCTGGGCGCTTTACCCGTGAGCGCGCCGATCCT
>JAQGNC010000190.1 GCA_028292065.1 Betaproteobacteria bacterium | reverse complement strand
GAAACCGTCGCGCGCCAGCGTGCGCGGACGGTTCGGGGAGAATGGCGAATGAGCAAGCTCGGGCGTGTGACCGCTGCGATCGTCGCTGCGGCTTTGATTCCGATGGCGGCTTCGGCCCAGCAGTACCCGACCCGCGCGATCCGCATGGTCATCGGCTTTCCGCCGGGCGGCGGCACCGACATCGTCGGGCGCATCGTCGCCCAGAAGCTGTCCGAGTCGCTCGGCCAGCAGGTGCTCCCCGACAACCGCGGCGGCGCTTCGGGCCAGATCGGAACCGAGATCGTCGCGAAATCGGCCCCCGACGGCTACACCCTCCTGATGGCGCACATCGCCGCGCTGTCGATCCTGCCCTCGCTGGTGCCGAAGCTGCCTTACGACCCGGCGAAGGATTTCGCTCCGATATCGCTCGCGGCCATCGCGCCGAACCTCCTCGTCGTGCACCCGTCGCTGCCGGTGCGTAACGTGAAGGAGCTCGTCGCGCTGGCGCGGGCGCGCCCGGGCGAGCTCCAGTTCTCGTCGGTCGGCTCCGGCAGCATCCAGCACATCGCAGGCGAGATGTTCAAGCTCCAGGCGAAAGTGGACATGCTGCACGTGCCTTACAAAGGCAGCGGCCAGTCGATCATCGACCTGGTCTCGGGGCAGATCCACATGGATTTCGGCGCCATTCCGCCGGTGTTGAGCCACGTGAAGTCCGGGCGCCTGCGCGCCATCGCGGTCACGTCGGAGAAGCGCTTTTCACTGCTGCCGGAGATCCCCACGATCTCCGAAGGCGGCGTGCCCGGATTCGACATGAGCACGTGGTGGGGGCTCGTCGCCCCTGCCGGCGTCGCGAAAGAAGTGGTGGCGCGGCTCCATACCGAAACCGCGAAGATCCTGCGTCAGCCCGACGTGAGAGCAAAACTCGCGAACGTCGGCGCGGACCCCGGAGGCAACTCGCCCGAAGAGTTCGCCGCGTTCATACGCGCGGAGCGCACGAAATACGCGCGGGTGGTGAAGGACGCGCAGATCAAGCTCGACTGACGCTTTAAGCCGCCGGCACGTAAGGCGCGAGCTCCGCGAGCAGAAGGTGCACGAGCGGCTGCGCCGCCGCAAAGGCGGCGACAGCGGCCGCACCTTCGTCCAGTTTCGCGTGCCGCTCCACCGCCGCTACCGCCGTGAAGGCCGCGGGCGCTTCGAACGCGGCGACCGCGCCTTTGAGCGAGTGCGCCTCGTGATACGCGGTTTTGAGATCGTTACCCGCCAGCGCTGCGCCGATCGAGCTCAGCTGATCCGGCGCGGTCTGTATGAGGATCTGCGCGATCTCGCCGAACAGCTCTTCGTCCCCCCCCAGCCGCTCGAGGGTCGTTCCCACGTCCAGAACCGGTCTGGTGTCGGGGCGCGCAAGGACTTCGGATGCCATGGTCTCTCCAGTGTTGCTTTAAGTGAGCTCGTACTACGGCAGAACGCGCCAGGACTTGAGCGCCGCCGGCGGAACCAAGTCCGCCTCGCGCGCGATCAGGCGCCGGGCCGGACGTGCAAATTCACCGCTTCGCCTAAAGGATAGGACGCCGCGCCCGTTAACTCGCAGGTAGAGCTCGTGCCGGGCTCGTCTGGGGAATAATGTGGCAGACACCATCCTGGTTTTATGCGTCGTACTCAGCGCGTACTTCGTGCGCGGCATCACCGGCTTCGGTTCCGGACTCATCGCAGTTCCACTGCTGGCGCTGTCGCATCCGCTGACGTTCACGGTGCCCCTGGTGCTCGCGCTCGACTTCACCGCGTCCTTCGTGCTCGGCGGCGCCAACCGCAAGAACGCCGACTGGAAGGAAATCAAGCTCCTCCTGCCGTTCGGCATCATCGGCGCGTGCATCGGCGCCTTCGCGCTGCTCAAGCTGCCTTCCGGGCCGGTGCTGTGCACGCTCGGCGCGTTCACGATGTTCTTCGGCTTTCGCAACATCTTCGGCGTGAGCTCGCAGCATAAAATCTCCAGCGCGTGGGCCGTGCCCGCGGGCATCGTCGGCGGCGGCGTCGGCGCGCTGTTCGGCACCAGCGGCCCCCCTTACATCATCTATCTCACGCACCGTCTGAAAGACAAAAGCCAGGTGCGCGCGACCTTTTCGTGGCTGTTCGTCATCGACGGGGGCTTTCGCCTCGGCCTCTTCCTGGTGGCAGGCCTGCTGTTCGAGACCAAGCTCCAGGTGGCCTACGCCCTGTCCCTCGTTCCGATGGCGCTCGGGCTGTATGTCGGCAACAAGGTGCATCTCGACATCACTTCCGAAGCGATGCTCAAGGTCGTCGGCGCCCTGCTCGTGATCAGCGGCGCGATGCTGTTCGTCAAAGTCATTTTGTAAGCGAGGTCTCCCCACTCATGGGGAGAGCTCTAAGCAAGCGAGGTCTCCCCACTCATGGGGGAGAGCTCTAAAGCAATCGAGGTCTCCCTACTCGCGGGGAGAGCTCTAAAGTAACCGAGGAGAAATCATGAAATTCCTGCGATTCGAGCACCACGGCAAGACCGGATTCGGCGTTCTTGAAAGCGACGGCGTCGTTCGCGTGTACGAAGGCGACATGTTCGCCGGCGCGCGGCCGACCGCGCAGACCCTCGATCTCGCCAGCGTGAAGCTGCTCATCCCCTGCGTTCCGGGCAAGATGGTCGCCCTCTGGAATAATTCGCGCATCCAGATCGAGAGCCTGAACCGCGAGACGCCGAAGGAAGTGCTGTGGTTCCTGAAGCCCCCTTCGTCCTTCATCACGCACGGCGACTCGATCGTCTACCCGGTCGCGCACACCGAGCGCGTCGTCCTCGAAGGCGAGCTCGGCATCGTCATCGGCAGGAAGTGCAAGAACGTGACGCCTGTCGAAGCTCGCGACTGCATCTTCGGCTACACCGTCATCAACGACATCACCTCGCAGGACATCGTCAAGCGCGACCACACCTTCCCCCAGTACGACCGGGGCAAGGGTTTCGACACCTTCGGCGTGTTCGGTCCGTACATCGCGACCGACCTCGACCCGATGACGCTGCGCATGCGCAGTTACGTCAACGGCAAGCTGCAGCAGAATTTCCCGGTCACCGACTACGTCTTCAACCCGTGGCAGACCGTCGCCGAGATCGCCAAGACCTCGACGCTCTACCCCGGCGACGTGATCTGCATGGGCACGACCCTGAATGCCGCGCCGATCGTCCCCGGCGATTCGATAGAGATCCGGATCGACGAGATCGGCTCGCTGGTCAACCCGGTCATCGCCGAGCAGCGCGTCGCGCCGCGAGTCGAAGGCGACATGCGGGTCGACCTCGCTGCAGCCGCCTGAGAACAACCTGCGGAGCCTGACATGAACCTCAAAAAACTAAAACAGCTCACGCGCGCGGCAGTCGCTTTCGCCGGGTTTCTGACGGTCGGCTCCGCCGCGCACGCCGCAGAACAGCAGCCGTACGCGTTCAACGTGCTCAACCAGCGCTCGATCGCGCTCACGTCGCAGTACTGGAACCCGATCCTCATCTACGTCGGCAAAAAGAGCGGCGTGCCGCTCGAGCTGAGGCTCGCCAGGACGACCAAGGAAGCGAACGCGCTCGCCGAACAAGGCGCTTACCACTTCCTGTACACCAACCACTTCTTCACGCCCGAGCGCGACCGTCTCGGTTTCCGGGTCATCGCGCGCCCCGCCGGCCCCGGCATCCGCGGGCAGATCGTGGTGCCGGCGGACTCGGCGATCAAGACGCTCGCCGAGTTGAACGGCAAGGAAGTCGCTTTCGCGAGCCCGGACGCTTTCGCCGCGTACTGGCTGCCGATGGACGCCCTGCTCAAGAGCAAAGTGAACGTGAAATCGGTATTCACCGCCAATCAGGAAGCCGGGCTCGCGCAGCTCAAGCTGGGAACGGTCGCGGCAGCCGGCGTAAACGACCAGATCATCCAGCGCTACGCGCGCCGCGAGGGTTTCGAATACCGCCTGCTGTGGAACTCCGATCTCTATAACGACCTGTGCATCATGGCGAGCTCGAAAGTCCCGCCGGCGAAAGTCGCCGCGGTGCGCGACGCGCTGATCGGCATGGTGCACGACCCCGAAGGACGCAAGGTGATCGAGTCCGGCGCCGAGCTCCTCAAGATCAAGGACAACCTGGGATTCATCGCGGCGACCGACCGCGAGTACGACAACTATCGGGCGTTCTACAAGAAAACGCTGGTCAAAGCCGCAAACTGACGCCGGCCGATAAATGGGAGCAGTCGACATGAAAGCCCTGCGCTTTCTGAGTATCTGGGAGAAGTGGGGTCTGATCCCGCGGCTGATGGCGGCCGTGGGTTTTGCCAGCCTGGTCGGCGGCGGGATACAGAATTACCTGCTCGTGCTCGAAGGCGCGGCCGAACATTCGGCGCGCCACGAACGCGAAGTTCAGGAGACGCTGAAATTTCTGGCGCCCCTCGTGGCGGACCAGGCGGTGCTCGGCGATTACGCGGCGATCGCACAGCTGCTCAACGCGCAGGCGAAGAAGCTCGAGATCGGCGAGCTCCTCTGGACCGACAAGAGCGGCCGCAAGCTCTCGGCGAGAGACACCCCCGACCGGGTCGAGGCGCCGCGCTGGTTCACCGCGCTCGTTCCTATCGCTCTCGTCGAATCGACACTCGAAGTCAACACCGGCGGCGCGAGCTACGGCACCCTCTACGGCGAGATGAACTCGGTGCCCGCGAGCAACCGCCTGTGGGCGCAGTTCGTGCACCAGCTGCAGATCGTGTTCGCGACCCTGCTGCTCACCCTGCAGGTGATCTGGCTCATCTTCCGCGGCAATCTCGGCACCCTGCGCATGCTCGCGGTGTCCGCGAACCGCTTCAGCCTCGGCGAGCACGCGGTGCGAGTCGACGTCGACGGCGCACCCGAAGTGCGCGCCGCGGCCGACGCGTTCAACAACATGGCCAACAACATCGAGAGCCTGATCGCGTCCCTCGGTGAGAGCGAAACCAACAACCGGCGCCTCGCCGCGATCGTGAAACAGTCGAGCGAAGCGATCTGGACCCGCGACCTGTCCGGACGCATCACGACGTGGAACCGGGGTGCCACCGTGCTCTTCGGCTACAGCGCCGAAGAAGCGATCGGCCAGCGCATCAACATCGACACCCGTGCGGGTCCGGAAGAGGTCACGAACCGCCTCGAGCGCCTCAAGGGCGGCGACACCTTCTCATATGAGACGCGCGCGATGACCAAGGGCGGCCGCGAGCTCGACATCGAAGTCGCAGCGGCCCCGCTGCACGACGAGAACAGCAGCGTCGTCGGCAAGATCTGCGTGGCGCACGACGTGACCGAACGCAAGCGCGCCGAAGTGGAGCTCTACGCCGCGCGCGAGGCCGCGGAAGCCGCGAACCACGCGAAATCGAGCTTCCTCGCCAAGATGAGCCACGAGATCCGCACCCCGATGAACGGCGTGCTCGGCATGACCGAGCTCCTGCTGGAGACCGGGCTCACCGCGACCCAGCGACGCTTCGCCGAAACCGTGCAGCGCTCGGGCAAGTCGCTGCTCGCCATCATCAACGACATCCTCGATTTCTCCAAAATCGAGGCGGGCAAGCTCGACCTGGAGCACATCGAATTCGACCTGCGCCAGACGATCGAAGACACGATCGAGCTCCTCGCCGAGCGCGCGCAAAGCAAGGAGCTCGAGCTCGCGTGCAATCTCCCCGTCGACCTGGTCACCCGGGTCAAAGGCGATCCGCTGCGCCTCGGCCAGGTGCTCACGAACCTCGTCGGCAATGCCATCAAGTTCACCGAGCAGGGTGAGGTGGCCGTGTCGCTGTCCTTCGTCGAAGACGGCGGCGACAGCATCACGCTGCGCTTCGAAGTCACCGACACCGGTCCCGGCATCAGCAAGGAAGCGCAGGGGCGCATATTCGAGAACTTCTCGCAGGCCGACGGCTCGACCACGCGCAAGCACGGCGGCACCGGCCTCGGACTCGCGATCAGCAAGCAGCTCGTCGAAATGATGGGCGGCGAAATGCGCGTCGAATCTACCCCGGGCGTCGGCTCGACCTTCTGGTTTGCCGTGCGTTTCGACAAGGCGGAGCCGGCGACCGGCGTCGACCCGTTCTTCCGCAACAAGCTCGAAGGCGTGCGCGCGCTCATCGTCGCCCGCAACGCGACCACCCGCGCGACGCTCAACGCCCAGATCACCAACTGGGGCATGAAGAACCGCAGCGTGGAGACGCCTGACCAGGCGCTCGCGCTGCTCACTCACGCGGCAGCGCGCGGTGCACCGTACCAGATCATCATCATCGACAGCGCGATGAGCAGCGGCAGCCACATGGATCTCACCCGCGCGATCAAAGCCGACGCGGCGCTGAGCGACGCTCGAATCGTGATGCTGATGCCGGTGGGGCGCCACGGCGACGTGCGCGACGCAAGACAGGCCGGCGTGATGCTGTGCCTCTCCAAACCGGTGCGCCAGTCAGCGCTCTACGACGGGCTGCTGAGCGTCGTCACCGGCACCGGCGATTCGATCTCCGATGCAGCCTCGATCGAGCCGTCCAAAGCCGCTGTCAAGCGCGAGAACCGCGGCAAGCTCCTGCTCGCCGAAGACAACGCGGTCAACCAGCAGGTGGCGCTCGCGATACTGAAGATCGAAGGCTATCAGGTAATCGTCGCCAAGAGCGGCGTCGAAGCGCTCGAAGCCTATTCGAAATCGGCTTTCGACCTCATCCTGATGGACTGCCACATGCCCGAGATGGACGGCTTCGAAGCGACGCGCAACATACGCCAGATCCAGAAGCAGTCGAACCTGAAACGCATCCCGATCATCGCGCTCACCGCGAACGCGATGCAGCAGGACCGCGACGAATGCCTGAACGCCGGCATGGACGACCACCTCTCCAAGCCTTACACGCGCCTGCAGATGCGCGCGATGCTCGACCGCTGGCTGCCGGTTGCCGACGCGACGACCGAGGAAGCCGCTGCCGTCAGAGCCGCGTAGCCGCCGCCTCGAACAAAACCGGGGTCTGACCCCAAAGGACGGGGTCAGACCCCGGCTTTTTGGGGTCTGACCCCGGTTTGAGCGGGGTCTGACCCCGGTTTGCTCCAGGGCTGCGAACCGAGCAACGCCGGAGCGCGTCAAGCAACGCGGAAGTTCTTGAACTGCCAGGGGTCGCTCGTATCCACGTCTTCGGGGAAGGGATGATTGCGGCCGATCAGCGGAGACCAGTCGCTGTATTCGCCGACGACGTGCCCCAGGTACGGATTGGCGATCTCGAGCACGCGCTCGAAATCGATGTCGTCCGGATCGAGGATTCCCGCGCGCGGATTTTCCATCGCCCAGACCACGCCGCCGAGCACGCCCGCCGCGACCTGGATGCTCGTCGCGTTGTTGAAAGGCGCGAGCTTGCGCGCTTCGTGCACCGAGATTCGTGACCCGAACCAGTACGCGCCTCTGGCGTGACCCATGAGCAGCGCCCCGAGCTCGTCGCTGCCGTCGTAAATTTCGTCCATCAGCACTCGCCGCTGCTCCTGGCCGATCCACCCTTTGCCCGCGAGCTCGTGCACCGAGAGCACGGTGTCGTCGCACGGGTGATACGCGTAATGACACGTCGGCCGATACGCGACTCGCCCGTCCTCGCGCACCGTGAAGTAGTCGGAGATCGAGATCGCTTCGGCGTGCGTGATCAGCAGCCCGTGATACTGCCCTTCGCTCGGGGTCCACGAGCGCACCTTCACCGACGCGCCGGGGCGCGTGAGATAGATCGCCGCCCTGCAGCCGAACTCGTGATTCCTGCCGTCCGCGGGAAAGTGCTTCTCGTGCGAGCCCCACCCGAGCTCGCACGGCTGCGAGCCTTCGCCGATGAAACCGTCGACCGACCAGGTGTTGACGAACTCGAAGCGACGCTTGCGCGGATCGGCCACCTGCGTGTCGCGCTCGGCGCAGTGGATCGTCCTGACGCCGAGCTTCATCGCGAGCTGCGCCCACGCGTCGCGGGTTTCCGGCGTCTTCACTTCACCGTCGAGATCGCGAGCGATGTTGACCAGCGCCTGCTTCACCCAGTGCGAGATCAGGCCCGGATTGGCGCCGTGCGTCGGAATGACCGTCGGGCCGCTGGGGTGTTTCTCGCGGATCGCGCGCACCGCTTCGCGCAAGCCGTAATTACTGCGGTGGGACGGCGTGACGCTCTGATCGGTATAGCCCCCGAGCCACGGCTCTATGCACGTGTCGAGATACATCGCGCCTTTTTCGCAGCACAGCTCGATGAGCGCTACGCTGGAGACGTCGACCGACAGATTGAGGAGGAAATCGCCCTTGCCGATCAGCGGATCGAGGATCGCGCGGTAATTGCCGGGCGTAAGAGGACGTACTTCGAACTTTATGCCGTAATGCGCAGCTTCCGCGCGGCCGCGTTCGTCGCCGGTGACGATCGAGATACGCTCGACGGGGATGTCGATGTGACGCAGCAGGAGAGGCAATGAGCCTTGACCGACGGAGCCGAAGCCGACGAAGACCAGTCTTCCCCCGAATGTGACGTGCTTTTTGCCTTCCATTTCATAAACTGCCTGTCGCGTAGCTGTAACGGCGCGCAGTTTAGCATTTAAAACCCGGGCCCCCAATATAAGGACGGCGGCGGACCGTAGTAGTAACCGGGCGGATAGGCTTCGTTCGGGCGCGGCGGCGGCGCAAGGCGCGGCGGCGGCGGCGCGGGCACGATCGGGGCGGGGCTGAGAGCCTTCAAGTCTTTCTCGTCGAGCCGCCACACCGTGCCCGGCGCGGGATAGCCGGACACCGCGGACGCTTCGCCCGCTTTCATCGTGACGACTTCACCATAGCGTGCAGGCTCGGACGCACACGCGCAGAGCAACGTGAGGCCGGCGAGGAGCAGAGGGAGGCAGCGCATGCGCATGGATTCTCAGGGGTGCGCGGTATGATAATGGATTCTCGGATGCGAGGCCGCAGGCGCGGCGCCTGCGCTACGCGAACCACCACGTTGCCGCGCACTCGAAATGTTCGACCGAGCTTCTAGCGCAGGCGCCCTCGCCTGCGGCCGAACGACAAGCGCACTGTTCAAGGAATCGGCATGGCGAGCACTACCGAAGCGATGACGCAAGCGGCACGCCCGCCGGATGCGACGCAGGCCGTCATTCAGGCCCTCGTGCGCCGCGCCCGCGAGGCGCAGCAGCGCTACGCGACCTACAGCCAGGAAGCGCTCGACGAGGTCGTCGCCGCGGCGGGCTGGGCCATCATGGAACCGGCGCGCAATCGCGAGCTCGCCGAGACCGCGGTTCGTGACACCGGGCTCGGCAAGGTCGCCGACAAGATCGACAAGAACCATCGCAAGACGCTCGGTCTCCTGCGCGATCTGCGCGGCGCGGCATCGACCGGGGTCATCAATGAGTATCCCGAGCGCGGCCTCGTCGAAATCGCGCGTCCGGTCGGCGTCGTCGCGGCGGTCGTGCCTTCGACCAACCCCGGCGCGACGCCCGCGAACAACATCATCAATGCCCTCAAATGCGGCAACGCGATCATCCTCTCCCCTTCGCCGAAAGGGTACTCGACGTGCGCGAAGCTGCTCGAGTTCATCCACACCGAGCTCGACCGGGTCGGCGCGCCTCGCGATCTGGTGCAAATGCTGCCGCAGCCGGTGACCAAAGCGCTGTCGCAGGCGCTCATGCGCGAAGCGGATCTCGTCGTCGTCACCGGCTCGCAGGCGAACGTCCGCGCGGGTTACTCGAGCGGGACGCCGGCGCTCGGGGTCGGCGCGGGCAACGTCGCGGTGATCGTCGACGACAGCGCCGACTGCGAAAGCGCCGCGGCGAAAATCATGCGCTCCAAGGTGTTCGACAACGCGACGAGCTGTTCTTCGGAAAACAGCGTCATCATTCACGATGAGGTCTACCAGCGCACGATCAGCGCGTTGACCCGCGAAGGCGGTGCGCTGCTCACCGCCGACGAAAAAGCCGCACTGCAGGCGGCGATGTTCCCCGACGGCAAGCTGTCCTCCGCAGTCACCGCCCAATCGGTGGAGCGTATCTGCGAGCTCGCCGGGCTCGGGCGGCCCGAGTTGCGCCACGCACGCTGCCTCATGGTCGAGGAAGCCGGCGCGGGACCGGATTACCCGTTCTCGGGCGAAAAGCTCTCGCCGGTGCTCACGGTCTACCGCGCCCGCGACTTCGACCATGCTTTCGAAATCATGCGCTCGATCTACGACTACATGGGCGACGGACACTCGTGCGGCATTCACACGAGCGATGCGCTCCACGTCGAGCGCCTCGGTCACGAGATGACCGTGTGCCGCGTGATCGTCAACCAGGCCCACGCGATCGCCAACGGCGGAAGCTTCGACAACGGCCTTCCTTTCTCGCTCTCGATGGGCTGCGGCACGTGGGGCGGGAACAGTTTTTCGGAAAACCTCAACTACCGCCACTTCATGAACGTGACACGCATCGTGCGGCCGATCCCGCCGAACGAGCCGAGTGTCGAAGAAGTCTTCGGCGATTACTGGCAAAAGCACGGCATAAAGCATTGACCACGCACTAGATCAAAGCCTCAACGCGAAGGACGCAAAGGACGCGAAGGAAAACGTCAAACAACGGGGGTCGCGGTTGATTTTCGATGTCGCGTCCTTCTCGTCGTTGGCGTTTGAGCATTTTGGTTTTCCTTCGCGTTCCCTTCGCGTCCTTTGCGTCCTTCGCGTTAAACGCTTTTGAATTGAATATGCGAACCATCCGCGATTACGTCGACCGACGCGCCGCTGAAACGCCCGACGCGACTTACCTGATCGCACCCGAAACCGGCGCGGTGATGACGTACGGCGAGCTTGCGCGCGCATCGCGCGAGCTCGCGGAGTTTCTCGCCGCGCGAGGCCTGCGCAAAGGCGACAAGGTCGCCCTCATGCTGCACAACAGCTACCAGACCGCGCGGCTGCTGATCGGCGTGATGTATGCGGGCTACACCGTCGCGCCGCTCAACCTCCTCTCCCAGAAAAGCCAGCTCGAATACGTGCTCGGGCATTCGGACGCGGTGCTCGCGTTCACCAGCGTAGCGCTCGAGCCGAGGCTGCGCGAAGCGCTCGAAAGCCTGGAGCGCGAGGTGCAGGTCGTCGTGATCGACCCCGATAGCGCAGGAGCGTTGTGCGACCCGCTGCAGGCGGGCCCCTTCGACCGCGGCGCCGCGCGCCTGGCTCAGGACAGGCCCTTCGACCGCGGCGCCGCGCGCCTCGCTCAGGACAGGCCGCCGGACGTCTCCGAAGACGACGACGCGCTGCTCATGTACACCTCGGGCACGACCGGCGTGCCCAAAGGCGTGCTGCACACGCACCGCAGCGTGGTCGCCGGCGGGGTGTACACGAGCAGCGCGCATCGCCTCGGCGCGGGCGACCGCGTGCTTTGCGCGTTGCCGCTCTATCACATCAACGGCCAGATCGTGACCACGGTCGCGCCGCTCGTGCACGGCGGAAGCGTGGTGATGCCCCACCGCTTCAGCGTCTCCAGCTATTGGGAGCTGGTGGCGCAGCACCGCTGCACCTGGATCAACGTCGTGCCGACGATCATCGCGTATCTGATGAACGCGCCCGAGCCGCGCGAGGCCGGCCTCGACGTCTCGTGCGTGAAGTTCTGCCGCTCGGCTTCGGCGCCGCTGCCTCCCGAGCTGCACCGCGCCTTCGAAGCGAAGTTCGGCATCGGCATCATCGAGACCTTCGGCATGACCGAGACCAACGCGCCGTGCTTCACCAACCCGTACGAAGCGCCGAAGCGCAGGATCGGCAGCCCGGGCCAGGCTTACGGCAACGAAGCGAAGATCGTCGATCCCGGAACCGGCGTAACGCTGCCTGCCGGCGCGGCCGGCGAGATCATGGTGCGCGGCGACAACGTCATGAAGGCGTACTACAAGGATCCCGCGACGACCGCGACAACCCTGCGCGCCGACGGCTGGATGCGCTCGGGGGACCTGGGGTACATGGACGAAGACGGTTTCGTCTACATCACCGGCCGCATCAAGGAGCTCATCATCAAAGGCGGTGAGAACATCGCGCCGCGCGAGATCGATGAAGCGCTACTGAAGCACCCCGCCGTCCTCGAAGCCGCCGCGGTCGGCATACCCGACGCGGTCTACGGCCAGGAGATCATGGCGTGCGTCGTGCTGAAGCCCGGCTGCGCGTGCTCGCTCGAAGCGCTCGAAGCTCATTCGAGGCTCGAGCTCGGCGCGTACAAGGCGCCCAAGGTGCTGAGGATCGTCGAGGCGCTTCCCAAAGGCCCTTCGGGCAAGGTGCAGCGGCTGAAGTTGCTCGAGCTCTGAGCGTCCTCGCCGCGCTTGTCGGGCGTCTTGCCGTATCCCGCGGCGATCATGCCGAGGATCAGAAGAACGGGGATGAGGATACGCAGCGTGGCCGCGAACCTCGCGTTGCGCGCGACCTCGTCCTCGGGGGTCTCGACGCGCTGCGCGGCGCGATCGCTTTCGACACCGGGCGTCGCTCCGCGCGGAGCGGGCGTTCCGAAATTGCCCGCGCGGAACGCCTTGCCGTCCGCGC
>JAQGNC010000188.1 GCA_028292065.1 Betaproteobacteria bacterium | reverse complement strand
CGATGAAGAACGGCTCGTTGATCGTCACGTTTTTAAGTGCGCGGACACTCTTGCCGGGATCGCACGAGAGCACCCGATCGACCATCAGGAAAGGGTACCGGTGAGGCAGGTACTCGAGGATGCGATGGATGTCCATGCTGTTCAAGATCGGCTCCTTGTAAGCTCGGCGAGTCCCTGCTCGAGCGCGGCGATGCGGCGCGCGAACTCGGCAAGATGACGCACTTGCGCTGCATTCCGGCGCCACTGGCGGTTGGGCTCGAACGGGTACACGCCGCTGTACACGCCGGGTTGATCGATTGATTTGGTGATGGACGTGTGTCCTGAAATCTCGACGCGGTCGCAGATGCTCACGTGACCCGCGATTCCGACTGCGCCGCCGATGCGGCAGTAGCGGCCGACCTGCGAGCTGCCGGCGATGCCGGTGCACGCGGCGATCGCGGTGTGCGCGCCGATGCGAACGTTGTGCGCGATCTGGATCTGGTTGTCGAGCTTCACACCCTCCTCGATCACCGTATCGTCTATCGCGCCGCGGTCTATCGTGGTGTTGGCGCCGATCTCGACGTCGTCGCCGATGCGCACGCGGCCGATCTGCGGCACCTTGACCCAGTGATCCTCGTCGAAAGCGATGCCGAAGCCGTCGGCGCCGATGACCGCCCCGGAGTGGACGGTCACGCGGTCGCCGAGGGTGCAGTCGCTGTAGATCGTCACTCCCGCGTGGAGGCGGCACTCGCGTCCTATCTGCACATCGTCGGCGAGGTGCGTACCGGGACCGACGATCGTGCCGGCGCCCACACGCACGCCGCCCGCGATCGAGCAGTGCGCGCCGATTTCCGCCGACGGGTCGACCGCTGCGTCGGACGCGACCGAGGCGCTCGGATGGATGCCGGGGCGCGCCTGCCGCGCCGGCCGCAGCAGCGCCGAGACGCGCGCGAAATACAGGTACGGGTTGTCGTGCACGATGCGCGCGGTGTCGGTGGCTGCGCGCGAGTCCGGTGCGACGATCACGGCGGCGGCTTTGGTGTCGGCGAGTTGGCGCAGGTAGCGCGGATTGGCGAGAAAGGCGATCGCGCCTGCACCGGCGTTCTCGAGTGTCGCCACGCGGCTCACGCGTATCTGCGGATCGCCGACGAGCTCGCCGCCGTAGAGGTCGACGATCTCGCGCAGGGTGTAGCTGACAGGGCTGCCGTTCATGAGCGCAGGGGGGGCGCTCGCGGGCGGCGCCCTCTTCTTATTTTTCCGCCGCCAGCGCTTTCAGAACGCGCTCGGTAATATCCAGGCGGGGACTGCGATAGACCGCCTCCTGCAGTATCAGGTCGTATTTTTCCGACTCGGCGATGCCCTTGATCACGCGGTTGGCGCGCTCGAACAGCGACTGCAGCTCCTGGTTGCGGCGCAGGTTCAGGTCCTCGGTGTACGAGCGCTGCAGGCGCTGGTAATCGAGCGTGATGCGCGAAAGCTCCTGCTCTCTGGTGCGCCGGTCGCTCTCGCTCATCGTCATCGCGTCCTTCTCGAGCTGGCCCTGGATCGTCTTGATCTGGCCTTCGCGGCGCTGCAGCTCCTGCATGCGCGGCGCGAATTCCTTTTCGAGCCGCTTGCTCGCGAGCTCCGCGGGAGCCGACTCGCGGTTGATGCGTTCGGCGTCGATGAAGCCGATCTTGAGTTCCGCCGCCTCGGCTGCAGGCGAGCTCGATCCGAGCGCGAAGGCGAGCGCCACGGCAGCGAGCGTCGAGTAGAAATACTTCAATGTAGTCTCCTTGACTTGGGGCTTTCGGCGCGGTATCCGCCGCCTGCCGCCCGACACGCGCGGCTCAAAAAGCACCGCCGAACGTAAACTGGAAAATCTGCTTGCGGTCATCGGGCTGGCTGCGCACCGGCGCAGCGACGCTTATTTTAAGTGGTCCCATCGGCGAAACCCACAGCACGCCGAGACCCGCCGATACGCGCATCTGATTCAGCGAGTAGTTTTCACCGGTCATGCCGGTGTCCATGAAGGCGCTCATGCGCACGCTGCGCTCGCCCTGCAGGCCCGGAAACGGGAACAGGAACTCGGCGTTGCCCAGAAGCTTGTGGCTGCCGCCCCGCGGATTACCCTGAATGTCCTTGGGACCCACCGTAAAGACCCTGAAGCCGCGCAGCGAGTTTACCCCACCCAGGTAGAAATTTTTGAAGAACGGCAACGTCGACGTATCGTTGTAACCGGCGCCGTAGCCGATTTCGCCGTTGAGCATGAGGGTGTAGTCGCGCGTGAGCGGCTGATAGCGCTGGTACTGGTACTGCGCCTTGTAGTAATTCAGGCTGGCGCCGGGGAGCCCGACTTCGCCGCTGACCCGCTGCAAGGTGCCTTTGGTCGGATAGATGAGGCTGTCGCGGCTGTCGCGGGTCCAGCCGACGGTGCCCAGGATCGCGTCGTTCTTGTTGCCGAAGGCGGCGACGTAATCGAGGTAGATGAGCGGGCTGTCGGCGAAGGTCGAAATGCTGGTGCGCTCGTAACCCAGGCCGTAGTTGATGGTGTCGAGCTCGGTCACCGGGACGCCGAAACGAATCGCGCCGCCGATGGTCTTGGTCGAGTAGTCGCCCAGGCCCGCGTTCGAAGCGTCGACTTTGCGCGAGTAGAGGTCGAAGCCGCGGCTGATCCCGTCGACGGTGTAATACGGGTCGGTGAACGACAGCGCGTAAGTGGTGTTCAGCTTGCTCGTGTTCAGGCCGATCGAGACGTGCTTACCTGAGCCGAAGATGTTCTGCTGAGTCACCGAGCCCGACAGAATCACGCCTTCGCCGCTGCCGAAGCCCGCGCCCAGCAGCACCGCGCCGGTCGGCTTTTCAGCGATCGACACGTTGACGTCGACCTGGTCGGTCGTGCCCTGCACCGCCGGCGTCTCGAGGTTCACTTCGGTGAAATAGCCGAGCCTGTCGATGCGGGTGCGCGAATTGGCGATCTTCTCGGACGAGAACCAGCCGCCTTCGAGCTGGCGCATTTCGCGGCGGATCACTTCGTCGCGCGTGCGGTTGTTCCCGGCGATGTTGATGCGCCTGACGTACACCCTCCGGCCCGGATCGACGAAGAACGTGAAAGCCGCGGTGCGCTTGTCCTTGTCCAGGTCGGGGGCGGCGTTGACGTTGGCGAAAGCGTAGCCTTCGTTGCCCAGGCGGTCGCTGATCGCCTTGGTCGATTCGGCGACCCGCGCGCGCGAGAAGACCTCGCCCGGCTTGAGCGTGATCAGCTTGCGCAGGTCGGCTTCGGGCAGCAGCAGCTCGCCCGCGAGCTTCACGTCGGCGACCGTGTACTTCGGCCCTTCCGACAGCGCGACCGTGATGTAGATGTCTTTCTTGTCGGGCGTGATCGAGACCTGGGTCGAGTCGATGTTGAACTCGAGGTAGCCGCGGTCGAGGTAGTACGAGCGCAGGGTTTCCAGGTCCGCCGAGAGCTTCTGGCGCGAGTACTGGTCGGCTTTGCTGTACCACGTCAGCAGGCCCGGCGTGCGCAGCGAGATCTGCTTCAGCAGGTCCTTCTCGCTGAACGCCTGGTTGCCGATGATGCTGATCTGGCGGATCTTGGCGGTGTCGCCTTCGTCGATCGTGAAGTTGAGTGCGACGCGGTTGCGCTCGAGCGGCGTGACGGTCGTGCTCACGCTGGCCGCGTAACGGCCGCGCGACAGATACTGGCGCTTCAGTTCCTGCTCGGCGCGGTCGAGCAGGCCTTTATCGAAAATGCGGCCTTCGGCGAGACCGATCTGGTTCATCGCCTTCAACACGGTTTCCTTGTCGAATTCCTTGAGGCCGGTGAATTCGATCTGGGCGACCGACGGGCGCTCCTGCACGAGCACGACGAGCACGCCGTCCTCGGCTTCGATGCTCACGTCCCGGAAGAAGCCGGTCGCGAAAAGCGCGCGCAGGGTCTGCGACGCTTTCTCGTCCGTCATGGTGTCGCCCACCTTGACGGGAAGATAACTGAAGACGGTACCCGCCTCGGTCCGTTGTATGCCTTCTACCCGGATGTCCTTGATGACGAATGGTTCGATTGCCTGCGCTGGTACCGCACTGAGCGCCAGCGCTAAAACACCGACACGGAGAAGATGCATCGATCAGCCGCTGATGAGACGATTTATGTCGTTATAAAGTGCAAAAGCCATCAGCACGAACAACAGCGCCATGCCCAGGTGTTGCCCGATTTCGATGGCTTTGTCCGAGACCGGACTGCCCTTGAAAATTTCGAACACATAATACATCAAATGCCCTCCATCCAATAACGGTATGGGCAGCAGATTGAGCACGCCGAGACTGATGCTGATCAGCGCCAGGAACAGCACGAACGATACCCAACCCATCTGCGCCGATTGACCCGCGTAGTCCGCTATGGTGATCGGCCCGCTCAGGTTCTTCAGCGATACTTCGCCGACGATCATCTTGCCGAGCATCTTCAGGCTGAACACCGACGTGTCCCACGTCTTGTACAGCGCTTTGGACATGCTCTCGAGCGGTCCGTAGCTCACTTCGGTCGTCAGCTCGTCGAAAGCCCTGCCTTCGATCTTCGGGCCCGCCCCTATCCTGCCGACCGGTTTTCCATTCTCGGTAAACGCCTGGGGCGTCACCTGCAGCACGCTGCTCCCGCCCCCGCGGCGCACCTCGAGGTTGAGCTGGCGGCCGGGGCTGGCGCGTATCGCCATGACGACGTCTTCCCACACCCGCACCGCCTCGTTGTCCACCGAGACGATCTCGTCCCCGGCTTTCAGCCCCGAGCGCTCGGCGGCGCCGCCGCCCGTGACGCTGCCTATGACGGGAGCAAGCGGCGGATTGTAACGGGAGAGCCCCAGCGCGCGCAGGAAATCGCTGTCGAGGTCCGACGCGCTCAAGCCGGACAGGTCGAGCTCGTGCTCGCGCACGTCGCCCTGCGCGCCCCTGACGGTCACCGGCACGCGGTCCTTGCGCACCGCGTGCTGCAGCAGCAGCCAGCGCGCGTCCTGCCACGTCGGAACCGCTTCGTCGCCGATCCTGGTGAGCGTGTCGCCGCTCCTGAAGCCTGCGGCGGCGGCCGCGGTCTGCGCGGGCACCGTGCCGAGCACCGGTTTCAGGCCCGGCACGCCGTGCATGAAGAGTATCCAGTAAAGGAAGATCGCCAGCAGGAAGTTGGAGACCGGCCCCGCGAGCACGATGGCGAAGCGCCGCGCCACGCTCTGCCGGTTGAACGCACGATGCGCGTCTGCCGGGTCGACCGGACCTTCGCGCTCGTCGAGCATCTTGACGTAGCCGCCGAGCGGAAACGCAGCGAGCGCCCATTCGGTCGCGTCAGGGCCGAAGGTGCGCGACCACACCGGCTTGCCGAATCCGAGCGAGAAGCGCAGCACTTTGACGTTGCACAGCCGGGCGACAAAATAGTGGCCGAGCTCGTGTATGACGATGAGCAGGCCGAGGGTGACGAGGAACGCGAGGACGGTGGTGAGCAGGTTCATGAGTGTGCGCCGGTTCGGGTGACACTGGATAAGAGCGGACTACCTGCGTGAGCGTTCCCTTGCCGACGCTTGCGCCGTGCGAGCCAGCGCTGCGCGTCCGCCCGCGCCGCCGCGTCTGCGGCGAGGACGTCGTCGAGCGTCTGCACGGTCCCGGCGTCGCAGCGCGAGAGCACGGCCTCGATGAGCTGCGCGATCTCGGTGAAGCCGATGGCCCCTTCGAGGAAGCACGCGACCGCGACCTCGTTCGCCGCGTTCAGCACAGCCGGCGCGCGCCCGCCCTGCTCGAGCGCCCGGTAGGCGAGCCTGAGGCACGGAAAGCGAGTCGTATCCGGCGTCTCGAAGTGCAGCGCACCGGTGCGCGCGAGATCGAGGAAGGCGACTCCCGCGTCGATGCGCTCGGGGTACGCCAGTGCATGGGCGATCGGCGTTCTCATGTCCGGATTGCCGAGCTGCGCGATGACCGAGCCGTCGATATACTCGACGAGCGAATGCACGACGCTCTCGCGGTGTATCACCACCTCGATCTGGTGCGGCTCGGCGTTGAACAACCACCGCGCTTCGATGACTTCCAGACCTTTGTTCATCATGGTCGCGGAGTCGACCGAGATCTTGCGTCCCATGCGCCAGTTCGGATGCGCGCACGCCGCGTCGGGCGTCACGAGCTCGAGCTCGGCCGAAGGCGTGAGCCGAAACGGTCCGCCGGACGCGGTCAGCAGGATGCGGCGAACCCCGACTGCAGCGAGCTC
>JAQGNC010000020.1 GCA_028292065.1 Betaproteobacteria bacterium | reverse complement strand
CTTTGCCGTAGCGCTCTTCGTACAGGCTGCGGACCTTGAACTCCATGTCGGTCCAGCGCCAGGTGTGACCGCTCCAATGGATGCCGGAGCCGCCGACCCCTTCACCCGGCAGGAACGAGCCGAGACGCCGCATCGGCAAGGCGTCCTGCGTGGGATTGTTGCGGATCGTCAGCGTGTCCTTCGCGGCGTTCTGCATGAGCTCGTGCCGCTGCACGTAGCGCAGCTCGTCACGCACCTGCGGTACGCCGAAGTCTCCCGCGGTAGACAGCATCTTGCCGCGCTCGAGCGCGACGACTTTCAACCCCGCTTCGGCAAGCTCTTTGGCGAGTATGCCTCCGGTCCAGCCGAGACCTACGACGACGACGTCGACTTCCTTGAGCTTGGTTGCGGCCATGAATCCCCCTCTCGCGGAGGTGGTTAGTGCAACAACCACCCCCACCCTAACCCTCCCCCTGAAGGGGAGGGGATGTTTTTGTCATCCGCGGCGCGGATAACTCTCCTTCCCCTTCAGGGGGAAGGTTGGGATGGGGGTGGTTTGCGCTTCAGGGCAGACCTACGTCTGCGACCTCAAGCCGAAACCAGCGCCCCCGGATTCTTCAGGTACTGTTTCTTGATGATGTCCGCGGTGCGGTATGCGAGCGCGCCGACGAGCCCGGTCGGCTGGTACGCGCCGCCGTGCGGAAACACATTCGCGCCGACCACGAAAAGGTTGTGGCAGTCCCAGCTCTGCAAAGCGGTGTTGACCGCGCTCACCCGCGGGTTCGTTCCCATGATCGACCCGCCCGAGGTATGGGTGCTCTGGTAGCGCGCGACCGTCCACGGCTCGGTGCTTCCGCGTGCGGCGCCGAGCCGGGTCGGGTTCATCGATTTCGCGATCTCGTTGATGACTTGCGCGCCGTGCTCGTTCATCTTGTGCTCGTTCGCCTTGAAGTCGAACGTGAGGCGCATGAGCGGCTGGCCGAGGGCGTTCTTGTAGGTCGGGTCGAGATCGTAGTAGTTGTGGCGATGCGGCATGACGCCCGAGCGCGCGCTGATTCCCATCGAGGTCTGGTACCACTTCGCGGTCGCCGCTTTCCATTCGCTGCCCCACGACGGCGTGCCGCCGGGAACCGGCCGGTAGCCGATCGGCAGCGCGGTGTTGAAGCCGGCGGATACGATGAAGCCGCCGACGTAGCCGTGCTTGCTGCGATCGAAGTTCCAGTCGCCGTTGAAGTCGTCGATGACGTGGTTCGAGCCGCCCGCGGCCATGAAGGGATTGAAGTTGCGGCCTTCGAAGAAGAGGCGCCCGCTGGGACCGGTGTCGTACGAAAAGTTCTTTCCGATGATGCCTGTTTGCGTGACCGGATCGTACGGCTTGCCGATCCCCGACAGCATCATGAGATGGACGTTGTTGAGTGAAAAGGCCGTCAGCAGCACGATCGATGCGGGCTGCTCGAATTCTTCGCCGCTCAGCACGTTCGTGTAGAGCACGCCGGTCACGCGCTTGCCGCTCGAATCCTTGAGCACCTTCGTCACCCACGAGTGGGTGCGCATCTCGAACTTCGGGTTCTTCATCGCGATCGGGATGACCGTCATGTGCGGGCTCCCTTTCGCGTTGGCTTCGCAGCCGAAGCGTTGGCAGTAGCCGCAGTACTGGCACGCACCGAACTTGGTGCCGTCGGGATTGGTGTAAGGCTGCGAAGCGTTCGCCGTCGGGCGCGGGAACGGGTGGTACCCGGCTTTCGCGGCGGTGTCGGCGAACATCTCGGCCGCCAGCACGCTCTTCAGCGGCGGCAGCGGGTACTCGCTCGCGCGTGGCGCTTCGAAAGGATTGCCGCCGGCGAGGATCTGCCCTTTAAGGTTGCCGGCTTTGCCCGAGGTCGCCGCGATGCGCTCGAACTTGTCGTAGTACGGCTCCATCTCGGCGTACGTGATTCCCCAGTCCTGGAGCGTCATGTCCTCGGGAATATATTTCTTGCCGTAACGCTCTTCGTACAGGCTGCGCACCTTGAAATCCATGTCGGTCCAGCGCCACGTGCCGCCCGACCAATGGATGCCCGACCCCCCGACGCCTTCGCCCGGCAGGAACGAGCCGAGCCTGCGCATCGGCAGCGCTTCCTGCTGCGGCGTGTTGCGCGCGGTCAGCGTGTCTTTCGCCGCGTTCTGCATGAGCTCGTGACGAATGACGTAGCGCAGCTCGTCGCGGATGTTCGGTACTGCGTAGTCGGCTGCGGTGCTGTTCGCGGCGCCGCGCTCGAGCGCGACGACTTTCAGCCCCGCTTCGGTCAGCTCTTTGGAAAGTATGCCACCGGTCCAGCCCAACCCTACGACCACTACATCGACTTCCTTGAGCTTTGTTGCCACCTGCCACTCCTGTCCTGATTTCCTCGCGTTATCGGTAGATAACCGAAGGAAGGGAGGTTACGGAGGGAAACCTTCGGTTTCCCTCTGTTCGTTTACCGGTAAGCCTTGCGTCGCGAGCGATGCGAGGCGTCAGCTCATGTCCGAAATGCTTACGGTATCGGCGACGTATTTCTTGTCGCGGAACTTCTCGATGTTCTGCGCGTGCGTCGCGATGACGCCGGGGAAGCCGATCATCTTCCACCCCGCCTTGTCGCGGTTGCCGCCGTAGATCGGGTCGGAAAACATGCCTTCCATGACGTTCTGGTAGAGCATGCCGAAGAACGTGCGAGCGGGCGGGCCGCCTTCGAAGCTGACCTTGCCGGCTTGCCACGCGAGGAGATACTCCTCGCGCTGCGCTTGCGTGATCTTGTCGAAAGTCTTGCCGTAGGTTTTCACCGAGTAGGCGTTCGCCGCCTTGATGCCCGCGCGATAGAGCTCGGCGGGCGTGAGCGGAAGCTGGTAACCCTGGCTCGGCGTACCCGTTTTCCACGGGCCCTGCATGTACAGGCGGTCGCCTTTACCCCAGCCGCCCGCGAGCGCGCGATCGATGTAGATGTTGACGCCGAGGTCGGTGCCTTTGGGCGAAAGCGCGTCGGCCGGGATCATGTGATCGACCGCCGCTTCGACGAAAGCGGCTTCTTCGAGATTGAGGAAGGTGTATCCGGGGTGGGCGGGCGGCGCGGCGGCTGCTGCGCGCTGCTGCGCGTCGGCCGATTGCGGCAGCGATACGGTGACCGCGGCGGCGCTGCCCGCGACTGCGCTTTTCAGAAATGCGCGGCGATCGAAGGGTTCGTTCTTCATGGCTCCTCCGTAACGTGACGCGCCGTTGTCGGCGCGTCCACGATGCAGACGTGCCGCGATCTACGGCCCGTCTTCTTTGTCGAGAGTCTCCCGGCGGCGCTCTTCTGAATGAGGTCGGAGCGATCGTGCCAGGAACCAGATGATTGCGGCGATGACGAGCCCGAGTATAAGCCAGCGCACACCGTGCGCAAGCGCTGCGGCATCCCACACGGGCGGCGGAAATTTGCCGAGCACTTCGGCGCGGTCGACCATCCAGTGCCACGCGGTGTGCGCGATGAAAGCCGAGATGATGATCGTCCCGACGCGCTCCGCCGCCACAAAGCGGAACACGAGCTCGAGCACCGGCACCATGAGGGCGAGCACGAGGAGCTGGCCGAGCTCGATGCCGACGTTGAAAGCGAGAAGCGAGGTCACGAGGTGCTCGCCCGCGAGCTGCAGCGATTGCTGGAGCCCGAACGAAAAGCCCAGGCCGTGGACGAGGCCGAAGGCGAAAGCGATGATCCAGCGCCGCTCGAGCTTGTAGCCGACGATGTTCTCGAGCGCGGTGTACACGATCGTCGCGGCGATCAGGGTCTCGACGAAAGGCGGGAACCACAATCCTTGAGGTGCGTAGCCGAGTGCCGCCGCGATCAACGTGATCGAGTGGCCGGCGGTGAAAGCGGTCGCGATGAGCACCAGCGCGCGTAACTTGCGAAACGGCAGGATCAGGCACAGCAGGAAAAGCAGGTGGTCGGCGCCGTCGAGGATGTGAGTGAAACCGAGCTCGACGAAGCGCGCGAAAGCCTGGTGCCAGCGCGGGTCGAGGCGGACCAGCCCGGGGTCACCGTGCAGGTCGAAGACCCGCATCGTCCCGCTCGCCGGAACGAAGCGCAGCGTGATCGCGACCTGCAGCCCGAGGCGCGCGAGCTTGGGACGGATCGAGAAATCGGAAGTCTCCGAGCGGATCGGGTATTCGAGCACGACGTCGAGCAGCCCGTGGCTCCAGTACAGCGCCATGTCGTCAGGCAGCTTCGGTCCTTCGATGTGCGCGAGCGCGCGATCGAACGACTCGAACGAGCGGTCGGACGGCAGCGAGACTCGCGCGTGCGCGATCGATGGATAAGGCAGGCGCTTGTCGCCTTCGAAGACTTCGAGGTTATCGGCGAGCCAGAGCTTCGCGGCGTTGCGCAGCGCAGGGTCGGCGCGCGCGAGGTCGAGGTAGCCGCCGCTGCGCGTCGGGAAATCGACTTCGCGCATCGCGATCATGGGCACCCTCACGAGCACGGTGAGTCGCTGCCCCGCGGGCTTCACATACGCGTGGAGCTTTACGTCGTTGGGGATGTCGTGCGCGTGCGCGGCGAGCGCGCAAAAAGCCAACAGAAAGAGAGCGAGCGGAACGAGCGCAAATCGATCGATGCGGCACCCACCGCAAGTCCGCATTACGGGCGTTCTATTCATTGGGCATCGTTCATCGCTTCGCATTCTATAATGGCCTCGCCGGGCCAAAAGCGGAGGGAACCATGCACAGCATGAAGCGCAGGCGCGCGATCGCCATTGCAGCCGCATTCGTCAGCGTCCTCGTCGTCCTCGGCTGCACCCAGGCGATGCTCGACCGGCAGGCCGATACCCAGGGCCCGACCGTCCAGGCGCCGGTCTTCGAAGTCGATCCCCTCTGGCCGAAACCGTTACCCAACCACTGGGTGATGGGAATGACGATCGGCGTGTGGGTCGACGAGCAGGACCACGTGTGGATCATCCATCGCGGCGCCCCGACCCTGCACGCCAACGAGCTCGCGCTCACGCTGAAGACCGGCGAGTGCTGCGCGTCGGCGCCGCCGGTGCTCGTGTTCGACCAGGCGGGGAATCTCCTTCGTGCATGGGGCGGTCCGGGCGCGGGCTATGAATGGCCGGAATCGAACCACGGGGTTCACGTCGATTACAAAGGCAACGTCTGGATCGGCGGCAACGGCGCGAAGGACGCGCATATCCTCAAGTTCACCAAGGAAGGCAAGTTCCTGATGCAGGTCGGCCGCTTCGGCGGCAACAAGGGAAGCAACGACCCGGACAACTTCGGGCGTGTCGCGAAGATCTGGGTCGACCCGAAGACGAACGAAGCGTACGTCGCCGACGGTTACCTCAACCGGCGGGTCGCGGTGCTCGACGCCGACACCGGCAAGATGAAGCGCTATTGGGGCGCCTACGGCAACAAGCCCGAGGACGGACCGAACGGCAACTACGATCCCAAGGCGCCGCCTTCGAAGCAGTTCCGCAACCCGGTCCACTGTGTGGAGCGCAGCGTCGACAACCTCGTGTATGTCTGTGACCGGCAAGGCGATCGCGTGCAGGTGTTCCGTCCCGACGGCACTTTCGTGAAAGAGGCGTTCTACGCGAAAGAGACCCTCGCGTCGGGCTCGACGTGGGACATCGCGTTCTCGAAAGACCCGCAGCAGCGCTATCTCTATCTCGCCGACGGCACCAACGAGAAAGTGCGCATCATCCTGCGCGAGACGATGGCCGAGCTGACCAACTTCGGCGACGGCGGCCGCCAGCCGGGCCAGTTCTACGGCGTGCACAGCATCGCAACCGACTCCGCGGGCAACCTCTATACGACCGAGACTTACGAAGGCAAACGCCTGCAGAAGTTCGTGTTCAAAGGCGTGGGTCCGGTGCGCGCGGGCGAGCAGGGGGTGGTGTGGCCGCGGGGGCGTTCATGAAGCACACCGGGGTCTGACCCCAATGAAGCCGGGGTCAGACCCCAAGCACACCGGGGTCAGACCCCATGCTGATTGTCAGCGCACCGCCATCGGCGCGACCGTAGACCCCGTCGCGCCCTGCATCTTCAGCGGCTGCAGCACGAACGCGAACTCGTAGACCTGCTTCGCAGCGAGCTCGTCGAGCTTCATGTTCTCGAGCAGGTGGATGCCGTTCACCACCAGCGCGATCTGGTGCACCGGTAGCGAGAGCTGCTTGTCGGGGTTCGGCGAGATTTCGACCGTGGCGTTGTCGGCGCCGAGCAGCACCGGGTCCTGTTTGGCGAGCCACAGCGCAGCGTCGACCCCGATGCCGGCGTGTCCTCCATCCTGGTAGCGCTTGTTGTCCTTGCCCCAGAGCTTGCCCCAGCCGGTGTGGATGATCACCGCGTCGCCGGGCTGCAGCTTCGTGCCCTGGCGCTTCAGCGCGTCTTCGAGATCGGCGACGGTCACCTCGTAGCCGCCCTGGATCATGTCGACCCCTTTGAGCGCGGCGACGTCGATCAGCACCCCGCGAGTGAATATGCCGCCGATCTTCTCTACCCCGAGCCTGGTGAATCCGGAGCGCGTCGCGAGCTCGTCGAGCTTGAAGCAGTTGTAGAAGAGATCGCGGTGCATCTGGTGCGCGAAACCGTCGAACTGGGTGCCGACCTGTCCCATCTCGCTCGTGACGAGCTCTTCGTTCGAGCCGCGCTCGTTCGACTGCGGGTTCATGAAGGTGCGCTTGGTGTGCAGGTTGTACTGGCGCGTCGAGGACATCGGCATGTTGTTGTTCAGCACGTGCCCGAGCTCGATGACTTCGCCGAGCTTGATGAGCCGCGCCGCGTTTTGTACCACCGGCGGCTTCACCAGGTTCATCGAGCCTTTCTCGTCCCCCGCGCCCCATCGCGACGGGCAGCGCATCGACGGCTCGGGCGGGGACCACGTGGGCTGCTGGGCGTAGGCTGCGGACGCGGCGAGCAGGAGCGAGCAGAGGGCGAGGCGGGATGGCGGGTGGGGCATGGTGGTCCTCCTTGATTTAAACCGGGGTCTGATCCCAGCGCGAGCAGCGGTTTGCCGATCATGGTGCGGTTTTCGAGGGCTTGGTGCGCGTCCTCGACGTTGTCGAGGTTGTAGTAGCCGCCGATGTCGATCTTCAGCGAGCCGTCGATCAGTGCGGAAAAGATATCGTCGGCGCGAGCGCGTATCGCGTCGGCGTCCTGCAGGTGGTCGGCAAGGCGCGGGCGGGTGAGGAAGAGCGACCCGGCTTCGCCGAGCTCGATCGGGTCGAGATCGCGCACCGAGCCCGAGACGCTCCCGTAGCTCACGACCAGACCGCGTTTACGCGTCGCGCGGAAGCTGTCGCGCAGCGTGGCTTTGCCGAGCGGGTCGAACACGACGTCGACGCCTTTGCCGCCGGTCGCATCGCGCACCGCATCGGCGAAGCGGCCGTCTTCGTACAGGATCGCGACGTCCGCGCCTTTCGAGCGCGCGACCAGCGCTTTCTCCTCGGTGCTCGTCGTCGTGAACACGCGCGCGCCGGCGCGCTTCGCGAGCTGGATCAGGATCTGCCCGATGCCGCCCGACGCCGCGTGCACGAGACACGTGCTTCCGGGCCGCAGCGCGCCCACGTCGTGAGCGAGGTAATGCGCGGTGAACCCGTGAAAGACCGAAGCCGCGGCGCGCTCGAGCGTCAGCGCATCGGGCACCTTGACCACGCGCCATGCGGGAACGACCGCGTATTCGGCGTAGCTGCTCCACACGAGGCAGTACGCGACACGGTCGCCCGCGCTCAATCCCTGCACGCCGTTTCCGACGTCGACGATCGTGCCGGCGCCTTCCATGCCGAGGGTCGTCGGAAGTCGCACTGGATAAGTCTGCGACGTCGCGTATTTGCCCTGGCGTGTGTGCACGTCCATGAAATTGACACCGGAGTACGCAAGCTCGATGAGGACTTCGCCGGGGCCCGGCTCGGGCACAGGGAGTTCGCGCCGAACGAGAACTTCGGGACCGCCGTAGCGGTCGATCTGGATGGCTTTCATCGACAGGTCTATCATGCGTATGTGAACCCCTATGATACTGACCAGCCTCTTCCAGCGCTCAGGTAAGGCGCGCACCGCGGCCGCGCTGAAGGATCTGCAACAGCTCTGCATTCGCCTGTTGTCCGAAGCGGGCACCGCCAACAGCGCTGCCATCGCAAGCGAAGTCATCGCTGCGTATACGAAGCTCGCGCCGGAGTCGCGATTCGCTTTCTTCGAGTTTCTCGACACCGCGCTCGCGCCCGACAGCGACCGCGTGTTGCGCGCGGCGAAAGCGTACGCGGAGAAACCCGACGCCGAGCGCGTCCTCGAGCTCCAGCGCGTGGTCGAGCCTCCGCGCCAGGAGCTGCTGCGGCGGATCAACCGCGCGCCGGGCGGCACGTCCGCCATCATCTCGATGCGGCGCGACCTCCTGAAAGCGTTGCGCGAAGAGCCGCGGATGCGCGCGGTCGACAGCGACTTCTGTCACCTGCTCGGCTCGTGGTTCAACCCCGGTTTCCTCGACCTGCAGCAGGTCGACTGGGGCTCGCCCGCCGCGCTGCTCGAGAAGATCATCGATCACGAAGCGGTGCACGCGATCACCGACTGGACCGATCTGCGCCGCCGCCTGCAGCCCGACCGGCGGTGCTTCGCTTTCTTCCACCCGCAGCTGCCGGGCGAGCCGCTGATCTTCGTGGAGGTCGCGCTGGTGCACGCGATCCCGCGCTCGATCGAGCAGCTCATCCGCGTCGCCGCCGCCAAAGAGGACGCGGTTCCGCCGCGCGTCGCCGCGTTTTACTCGATCAGCAATTGCGAGCCGGGGCTGCGCGGCGTGTCCCTCGGCAATTTCCTGATCAAGCGGGTCGCGCAGGAGCTGAAAGCCGAGATGCCGATGCTCAAACGCTTTTGCACCCTGTCGCCGATCCCGGGCTTGCGCGCGTGGCTCGGCGGCCTGGATGCCGCGTCGCTGCCGGAGACCTGGCCGGCCAAGCTGCGCAACCGCCTCGCGGGCGCGCTGAAAGAGCTGCGCAGCCGCTACGGGGACGACCTTTCAGGCATCGCCGACGCTGCCGGCGCGCGCTCGCTGCCCGGTGACGACCAGGCACGGCTCGCCCAATGCGCGGCGGTCTTCCTCGCGCGCGTCAGCGTCACGCCGCAGGGGGACCCGGTCGCCCGTTTTCACCTCGACAACGGCGCGCGGCTCGAGCGGGTGAACATCGGCGCGGACGTGTCCGAGAAAGGCCTGCGGGAGTCTTTCGGGGTCATGGTGAATTACCTCTATGACCTGACGTCGATAGAGTCGAACCACGAGCGCTACGTGCACGGCGAGGTCGTCAGCAGCCGGCAGATCGGCGGGATGACCTGAAACCGCCGTGCGGCACCGTCCTTGCTCGCACGCCCGGGCAGGAGGATGTCCCATGCGACCGCACCCCGAGCTCCGGCAGGCAGCGACCGAAGGCACCGAAACCGCGGGCGCCGACATGAACCCCGGCGACCAGGCGCCGCCGGGTTCCCCCCAGACCGGCGAAAACGTCTGTCGCGATTGCCTTGGCAAAGGCATCCGGGCCGACGGCTCGCGCTGCGAGACGTGCGGCGGCACCGGCAAGGTCATCGAGCTCGTCGGCGACGCGTAGCGCGCGCCGCTTTTCAACCAGGAGGAGGATCCGGATGAAGTCTCGTTCGCTTATCGCCGCGGCCGCGCTGGCGCTGTTCGCTGCGTCCGCAGGCGCGCAGAGCTGGCCCACCAAGCCGGTGATCATGGTCGTGCCTTTCCCCGCGGGCGGCGGCACCGACGCTTTCGCGAGGCCGCTCTCGTCGATCCTGTCGAAGCAGCTCGGCAAGCAGGTCATCATCGACAATCGTGGCGGGGCCGGCGGCAATCTCGGCGCGAGCATCGCCGCGCACGCGTCCAAGGACGGCTACACCATATTCATGGGTGCGGTGCATCATGCGATCGCACCGAGTGTGTACAAGAAGCTCGATTACAGCATCGAGAAGGATTTCAGCCCGATCACTGTGGTCGCGGTCGTGCCGCAGGTGATCGTCGTATCCAGGCGCATCAAGGACCCGGACCTCAAGAGCTTCATCGAGACCGCCAGAAAAAACCCGGGCAAGCTCAACTACGGCTCGGCAGGGAACGGCACCTCGCACCATCTCGCCGGTGAGCTGTTCAAGCAGGCCGCGGGGATCGATCTCGCGCACGTGCCTTACAAGGGCGCAGGACCCGCATTGCAGGACCTCATCGCAGGCCAGATGGACGTGATGTTCGACGGCCTCGGCTCGTCGGCCCAGCACATCAAGTCCGGCACGATCAGAGCGCTCGCAGTCGCGTCCGCGACGCGCTCTCCCGCACTGCCCGATGTCCCGACCGCTGCCGAAGCGGGCGTCAAAGGCTACGTGGTCTCGACCTGGTATGCGCTCTGGGCCGTGGCCGGGACGCCGAAGGACATCGTCGATCGCCTGGTCTCGGAAACCAACAAGGCCCTCGCCGCGCCGGAGGTGAAGAACGTCTGGGCGTCGCAAGGCGCGACGATCGGTCCTTCCAATCCGAAAGACATGGGCGGCTTCGTCTCCACCGAAATCGCCAAGTGGGCGCGGGTCGCAAAGTCCGCGCAGATCCAGATCGATTGAATCGGGGCTGTTTGAAAATGGATCCTGGCGTCCGCCAGGATGACGACGGCGGGGTCTGACCCCGGCTTTGGGGGTCTGACCCCGGCTTTTTGGGGTCAGACCCCGGTTCTGCTGAGCCTCGGATAAACCTTCAGCGCGTTCCCGCTGAACACCTTCGCTTTGCGCTCGGCGCTGATCCCTTCGACGCTTTCGATGTAACGCCTGGTGTCGTCGAAGTTGAACCCGGTCTCGGGGTTCACGCCTTTCACCGCGCCGAAAATCTCGG
>JAQGNC010000160.1 GCA_028292065.1 Betaproteobacteria bacterium | reverse complement strand
TCATCAGCCGTACGCCTTTCAGGGTGTCGTTGTTCGGCGGCGGCACCGACTACCCTGCGTGGTATCGCGAGCACGGCGGCCAGGTCCTCGGCACGGCGATCAACAAGTACTGCTGGATCACGTGCCGTTACCTGCCGCCTTTCTTCGAGCATCGCTTTCGTGTGGTCTATTCCAAGATAGAGGACCGCGCGAACGTCGAGGACATCGCGCACCCCGCGGCGCGCGAAGTGCTGCGCTATCTCAAGGTCGAGCACGGGGTGGAGATCCACCACGACGGCGACCTTCCCGCGCGCAGCGGAATCGGCTCGAGCTCGTCTTTTGCGGTGGGCCTGCTGCACGCGATACACGCGCTGCGCGGTGAGATGTCCAGCAAGACCGATCTCGCTGCGCAGGCGATCCACGTCGAGCAGGAACTGCTGAAGGAAGCGGTCGGCTGCCAGGACCAGGTGTTCGCGGCCCACGGCGGGTTCAACCATCTCGAGTTCCTCGGCAACGGTGAGATCGTGGTGACGCCGCTGACCGTCAGGGCCGAGCGCACCGCCGAGCTCAACGCACACCTGATGCTTTTCTTCACCGGCGTGAGCCGCACCGCGTCCAGCGTCGCGCGCAGCTACAGCCAGGACCTGCACGCGAAGGCGCGGCAGTTGAAGCGCATGCACGCGATGGTCGACGACGCGATGGGTGTCATCCGCGGCGCGGGCGACATCGCGCACATCGGCGAGCTGCTGCACGAAGGCTGGCAGCTCAAGCGCTCGCTCGACCCGAGCATCACCACGACCGACGTCGACGCCCTGTATACCGCCGCGCGCGCGGCCGGCGCGCTCGGCGGCAAGCTCCTCGGCGCCGGGGGCGGAGGCTTCGTGCTGCTGTTCGTGAAGCCGTCCGACCAGGCGCGGGTCAAGCAGGCCCTGGCGAAGCTCATCCACGTGCCTTTCCGTTTCGATTATTCCGGCAGCCGCATCGTCTTTTTCGACGTCGAAGAGGATTTCTCGGAGCAGTCGAAGCTGCGCGCGCTGCACCAGATCGCGCCGTTTCGCGACGGCGACATCCCGCCGGGGGCGGCGCTCTGATGAACGAATCCGCGATGCGCTTGCACGACGCCGCGCTCGTCGAGCGCCTCTATCGCTCGCTCTATCGCATCCGCCGGGTGGAGGAGGACATCGCGCGGCGCTATCCCGGCAACGACATCAAAAGCCCGGTGCATCTGTCGATCGGCCAGGAAGCGATCGCGGTCGGGGTGTGCGAGGCGCTCGCCCCCGACGACGTCGTCTTCGGCACCTATCGCGGTCACGCGATGTATCTCGCCAAAGGCGGTGACCTCGACCGCATGATCGCCGAGCTCTTCGGCCGCGTCGACGGCTGCGCGCGAGGCAAGGGCGGCTCCATGCACCTGGTCGACGTGGCGCGCGGCGTCATGGGCACGTCCGCGGTGGTCGCGACGACGATACCGAACGCGGTGGGTTACGCCTACGCGATGAAGCTGCGGCGCGAGCCGCGGATCGTCGTGAGCTTCTTCGGCGACGGCGCGACCGAAGAAGGCGTGTTCTACGAGAGCATCAACTTCGCGGCGCTCAAACGCGTGCCGGTTCTTTTCGTGTGCGAGAACAACGGCTGGGCGATACACACTCACCAGAGACAGCGCCAGGCGACGCTCGACATCTGCGGCAGGGTTCGCGCTTTCGGCATGGACGCGCAGCGCATCGAGGACGGCGACGTGTTCGACATCCACGGAACCGTCGCGGCCGCTGCCGCGCGCATGCGCGCGGGCGACTCGGGACCGCTGTTCATCGAGTGCATGACGAGCCGCTGGCGCGAGCACGTGGGACCGGGCGAGGATTTCGAGCTCGGTTTCAGGTCGCGCGAGGACGAGGCGCGCTGGATCGAGGACGACGCGGTCGCAAAGCTGGCGGCGCTCATTCCGGAGCGGCAGCGCGCAGCCGTCGATGCGGCGGTGCATGCCGAGATCGAGAACGCTTTCACGCGCGCTGCCGCGAGCCCTTTCCCCGATGCCGACGAGCTGCACCGGCACGTGTTCCATGAGCGATGAAGCGAGTCCGATGAGCGTGCGCACCCTGTCGTACGTCGATGCGATCCGCGAGGCGACCGATCGCGAGATGGCGCGCGACGCGAGCGTCCTCCTCTTCGGCCTCGACGTCGACGATCCCAAGGCGATACTCGGAACGACCCAAGGCCTCGTCGCCAAGTACGGCCCCGAGCGCGTATTCGGCACGCCGCTTTCGGAAGACGCGATGACCGGCGCGGCCATCGGCATGGCGCTCGCCGGCCTGCGCCCGATCCACGTCCACATCCGCATGGATTTCGTGATGCTGGCGATGAACCAGCTCGTCAACATGGCCGCGAAGTCTTCCTACATGTTCGGCGGCCAGCAGCACGTGCCGCTGGTCGTGCGCTCGATCATCGGCAAGAGCTGGGGGCAGGGCGCGCAGCACTCGCAGGGCCTGTACCCGTTCTTCATGCACGTGCCCGGCCTCAAAGTCGTCGCGCCTTCGACGCCGTACGACGCCAAAGGCTGCATGAGCGCGGCGGTGCGCGACGACAACCCGGTGATGTTCGTCGAGCATCGCATCCTGTACTACCGACAAGGCCCCGTCCCTGAGAACGACTACCAGGTCGAGCCGGGGCGCGCGCGGATTGCGGTCGCGGGCAGCGACGTGACCCTGGTCGGCATCTCGTACATGCAGCTCGAATGTCTGCGCGCGCAGCGCTATCTGGAAAGCGTCGGCGTCAGCGCCGAAGTGATCGACCCGATCTGGCTCGCGCCGCTCGACGTCGACACGATCGTCGCCTCCGCCAGGCGCACCGGCAGGCTGGTCGTCGTCGACAACGGCTGGACCACGTGCGGCGCGGGCGCCGAGATCCTCGCGGCGGTCGGCGAAGCGTGTGCGGGCGGGCCGGCGCCGTCGATGCAGCGCATGGGTTTCGCGCCGGTGCCGTGCCCGACCACGCCGAGCCTCGAAGCCGCTTTCTATCCGAACGCGCGAACCATCGCGGCATGCGCGTACGATCTCGTGCACGGCGGGGCGCAGGGCTGGCTGCCCGCCGAGCGCGACGACCTGAAGTCGATCGAATTCAAAGGGCCTTTCTGAGCGTGAGCACCCCCGACAACCCCGCCGGCCTCGACTGGCCGCTGATGAAAAACAACGTCACTCGCGCCGATCTCGACGCGCTCATCGATTACCTGCGAGGCGACGACGTGATGCTGACGCAGTCGCGCAACGTGCAGGCTTTCGAGGACGAATGGTCGGCGTGGCTAGGCGTCAAGCACAGCGTTTTCGTCAATTCCGGGTCTTCGGCGAACCTGCTGACGATGGCGGCGCTGCGCGAGATGCGCGGCGGCGGCGAGGTCATCGTGCCGACGCTCACGTGGGTGTCCGACATCGCGTCGGTGCTCCAGTGCGGTTTCACGCCGGTGTTCGTGGACATCGACATGCGTACCCTCGGGATGAACAGCGACGAGGTGCTGCGCAAGATCGGACCGAAGACCCGCGCGGTTTTCCTCACGCACATCCTGGGCTACAACGCGCTCACGCAGTCGCTCATAGACACGCTGCGCGAGCGCGGCATCGCGCTCATCGAAGACGTCTGCGAATCGCACGGCGCGACTTTCGGCGCGCGCAAGCTCGGCACTTTCGGGCTCGCCTCGAATTTCTCGTTCTATTACGCGCACCACATGAGCACGGTCGAAGGCGGCATGGTGTGCACCGACGACCCCGAGCTCTACGAGACGGTGCGCATGCTGCGCTCCCACGGCATGGTGCGCGAAGCGAAATCGGCGCAGACGAAGCGCCGCTACCACGACGCCTATCCCGATCTCAATCCGGATTTCATCTTCGCGTTCCCCTCGTACAACATGCGCAGCACCGAGCTGAACGCGATCATCGGGCGCGCGCAGCTGAAACGGCTCGATGCGAACAACGCGATTCGCACGCGCAATCTCACCGCGTTCCTGGCGGGGCTGGACCCCACTCGCTACCGCACCGATTTCGCGCTCGAAGGCAGCTCGAACTACGCTTTCACGCTCGTATTGAAGAACCCCGACACCGTGCTGCGCGACAACGTCGAGCGCGCGCTGCGCGAGCACGGCGTCGAGTTTCGCCGCGGCACCTCAGGCGGCGGCAACCACCTGCGCCAGCCGTACCTGAAGCGGCTCGTCGGCGAGCGCGAGCACGAGAACTACCCCAACGTCGAGCACGTGCACTTCTTCGGGTGGTACATCGGCAACTACCCCGATCTCGAGCACGACAAGATCGGCAGGCTGTGCAAGCTCCTGAACGGGCTTGCCGCGGGGGCCGCGGCATGAGTGAAGCGCGCACGTTTCGCCGGGTGATGATCACCGGGATCGGCGGCTCGGGCGGGAGCTACCTCGCCGACTACATCGTCGAGCACCATCCCGAAGTCGAGCTTCACGGGGTCGCGCGCTGGCACAGCACCACCCAGGACAACCTGACCGCGATCGCCTCGCGCGTGAAGGTGCACGAAGTCGACCTGAACGATTTCGCTTCGGTGTTCGCCGCGGTCAGGGACGTGAAGCCCGACGCGATCTTCCACCTCGCCGCGCACGCCAACGTCCGCGCGTCGTTCATCACGCCGAACGCGGTGCTGAGCAACAACGTGATCGGCACGAGCAACCTGCTCGAAGCGATCAGGCTCGCGGGGCTCGACCCCTGGATCCAGATCTGCAGCACGTCCGAAGTGTACGGACAGGTCGATCCGAAGGAAGTGCCGATACGCGAGGAAGCGCCGATGCGCCCGGCGAGCCCTTATGCGGTCTCGAAAGTCGCGCAGGATCTGCTCGGCTACACCTATTTCACCGCGTACCAGATGCGCATTGTCCGAACGCGCATGTTCGCGTATCTCAACCCGCGGCGCACCGACCTTTTCGCCACCGCGTTCGCGCGCCAGGTCGCACGCATCGAGCTCGGCCTCCAGGACGAGCTCGTCCACGGCAACCTCGATTCGGTGCGCACCATCATCGACGTGCGCGATGCGATGCGCGCGTACTGGGACGCGCTGCTCTATTGCACCGCAGGCGAGGCCTATAATATCGGCGGCGCGACGGTGATGAAGGTCGGCGACTTTCTCGAGCGGTTGAAGGCGATGGCGACGGTGCCGATACCTACGCGGGTAAACCCGGCGCTGCTGCGTCCCGCCGACGTCACCCTGCAGATCCCGAGCACCGATAAATTCGTCGCCGCGACCGGGTGGAAAGCCGAGTACTCGTTCGACGACAGCATCGCGCACCTGCTCGACCACTGGCGCGCACGCGTTCGGGTCGAAGCCGGCACCGCGCCCCCGGAGTTGCGATAGTGCTGAGCGCACAACAGATCGAGTTCTACAGGGACAACGGCTACCTCGTGATCGAAAGGTTTGTGAGTGCCGATCGCTGCGCGAAGCTCGCCGAGGAGGCCGACACCGCAGCCGATGGTCATTACGCCAACATGCTCGACCTGCACGTGCGATCACGAGCTTTCCACGAGTTGCTGGTCGATCGTCAAATCCTGGAACTTGCAGACCAGCTGCAGCAGGCGCGGATGATCCCCATCGGTTCGATCTTCTTTTTCTGCAAGCCGGGCAATCCGCTCGAGCAGGGCTCGGCATGGCACCAGGACAACTACGCGCCGAAAGCGCCGTATGGCAGCTACCTGGTTTGCAGCGTGGCGCTGGACGACGCTGACGA
>JAQGNC010000010.1 GCA_028292065.1 Betaproteobacteria bacterium | reverse complement strand
AGTACCCGGCGTCGGGCTCGAGGATGACGTCGAACCCGTGCTGCCGTGCCGCCACGAGGACGCTGTCGGCCGCGTCGGGCCGCGCGCTGTAGCTGCCGGTCTCGGGCTCGGGGATGAGCGCGAAGTTCTCCGCGCCGTCCTCGCTCTTGAAGAGCTTGAAGCCGGCGATATAGTCCACGTAGTCGCGGCCGTCGATGAAATCGATGATGCTGTTGGCATAGACGCTGCCGCCGACGACGAGGTCCGCGCCTTCGTCATAGGCCCACGGTGAAAGGAAGCGGTTCAGCTCGTCGTTGAGGCGCCGCCTGCTGAACCCGATGTCTTCACCCGCCATGAAACGCACGCCGCAGCGCACTTTGAGCGCGACGTAGTGCGCGTTCTTTACCGCGATGCTGACGAAAGGCGGTGTTTTGTCGCGCAGGAAAGCTTCGATCTCGCGGATCACATCGACCGGCGCCTTGGGCTCGAACGGGTCGAAAGGCAGGCGGTTCCTGATGTCGGGGATCACCACGAGCTCGACCCGTCCGGGCGGGTGCGGGTGCAGGTTCGGGTCCGCGCGCAGGCACTACACCTTGTAGATATGCGGGAATATCTCGAGCACGAGGCGCTCGAAGTCCCACGTGGTGAGCGCGCGCTGCTTGTGCTTCAGGCGTTCGCTCACGCGCACGTAAAAGCTTGCATCCTGCTCGGGCGGCTTGCCGCCGAACGAAGAGTAAGGCTGGCGCACGCGCGCCACACCCGGGACCGGCGCCGCCGGTCCTGTAATGCCCCCGGGAGGCAAAGGCTCCTTCAGGTGCTCGGGCGCCCTGTCCGCGTCGGCGAAGGTGGCGAGCACCGCGTTGGGCTGTATGGCCGTGATGTCGCATACGCAACCGACCTCGCGCGGGATGGCGAGGCGTATCCAGTAGTAGCCGGCAGGCAGGGTCGTGCCGGGCTGCGCGGGCTTGAGCGAGAGCTCGACGATGCCCGAGCGCGTGAGCCCCAGCGTGGCATCGGCGAGCACGCTGCCGTCGTGCAGGGTGAGCCAGCGGTCGGCGCTGAGGTAGCTCCATTGCACCGGCTCCGGCACGACGTCGGGATCGGCGCTGCCTTCGGTGAGCTCGAAGAGCAGCGAGACGTTCTGCGGCGCAGTCACGTTGGCGAGGCCGATGTAGAGCTCGCCGCGAAAATCGTACTGCGGCAGCAGGCGCGGTCCCGGCGCCACGGCCTGCGCGTTGATCTGCGTGTAACCGAAAGGCTGGATGTGGAACGCAGAAAGCGCCGTTGCCGCGAGCGGCGCAGCGTCGAGCGCGAGCTCCGCAGTCGCCGCGTAGTCGATGCTGAGCTTCTTGATCTTCGGCGTATAGGGCGGATTCACCTGGTAGGCGTCGGCGGCGGCGGGTTTTTGTCCCGCCGCGATGTCGGTGGAGAGCTTCAGGGTTTTTTGCAGCGCGATCGCCGGATACGCCGAATGCTGGAAATCCGGCGCGCCGAGCTCCCACACGAAATACCGCGGCCACTGCGCGACGTCGGGCGCGCTTGCGTCCGCATCGGCCGGATTGCCCTGGGCCGGCGGCGGCGCCAGCGATATCGCGACCGGCCTGGTCGCGTCGGTTCCATCGAAGAGCGGCAGCGCCTCGGGAAACGGCCTGAAGACCCCGCCGTCGGCGAGGCCGACGCGCGCCTTGAAGCTCGTGTTGTCGATAGTGACGAGGTAGTTTTTGTAATGGTTGTCGAGCTTCGGCGGAACGGCCATCCACTCGATGCGAAAGCCCAGGCGGTCGAGCCGCACCGCAACGATCTCGGGGTGTCCGAAGTAAAACCGTGACCCCGTCGCGGGCTGAGCGCCGAACGGCTCGAAGGGTTTGCGCGCGTCGAGCGTACTTTGATCGTTCGCGATGGAAAGCGCGGCGAGTCCGGTCACCGATACCGCAAGACGCGCGCGCAGGAGCACCAGGTCGCGCAGCGCCTGGTAGCTCGTGACGTAGCCTTCGGCCGCGTCGCTCCAGAGCTGTCTGAGCATGAGCCGCAACACCGGCGCCGGCGTGTCGAGGCCGTGCACGGCGCGTGTCGCCGGGGTGATCGCGGGATCGCTTTCGCTCACCGTGACCGTCACCACGAGCGCGCGCAGCTTCGCTGCGGGGGCGCCGGGAGGCACCGGATAGCCGTCCATCGTCGGGCTCTTCCAGGCGATCGCGACCGCGCCTGCCTGCCACCAGCCTTTCGCGGTGCTCAGCTGGACTTCGAACGGGTTGAAGGTCGCCGCCAGCGGCGCCTTGTCGGTGGGTGCGAGCAGCGTGCGGATTTTCTCGACGTCGAACGCTTCCGGCGCGTCGGAGAAGCCGAGCGTGAGCTCGATCGTTCGGCTGCCTTCGCGCATTGCGAGCAGCGGCGACGCCAAGGCGCAGCCGTAGCTTGCGGCGGGAGGCGGGTCTTGCGCACGCGCGTCTTCGCGCCGCCCGAAAGGTTTCCACGGCTGCGCACCGTCGCGCGGGCGCGCAGATGTCGCCTTTACCGCGCTCGCATCGGGCGCCGGGTACAGGTTGCGCCATTCGACCTTCTCCGCGACCGGCAGCCCGATGCCTTCGCGTTTGCGCTGCGCGATCTCGAGGACGGCGGCGGCGCGCTTCCAGTCGGGCGGCGTCGGCGACGGTGTCGGGATCATCTCGAGGTATTGGCGATCGGCGAGGCTCACGCCGAGAGCCTCGAGGCATTTCAGCGATTCGTCGAGCGGCATCGCTTTGCCGACCACGGTGTTGAGCATGTCTTCCAGGCCTTTCGCCGGCCCGCCGCTCGTGACGCCGCGCTGCGCGATCGCCTCGAGGGCGTAGCGCCTGCGCGTGGTGAACATCTGCTCGTGCGCCGCCGCGACGATGTCGTACGCGCGGTCCCATTCCTCGTCGTCGCGCGCCGAGGCGTCCTCCCGGCGCGCGAGCGACATGATGTAGCGGAAAGCCTCGGCGGACATGTAGAAGTACCGCTCGAGCGCGAGAAAGGCCTGGTAGTAGGCGTCGAGGCCGCCAGGGTATTTGAAATTCGGAGCGGCGGCGGCGAGCTTCTCGTCGAACACTCGCGGCACCTTCTGCGGCACCGTGAAAGCGGGATTGTTCTGGAGCCGACGTCCGGCCTTCTCGAGCAGCGCGTCGATCCTCGCCCAGTCGTCGTCCATGCGCAGCCTGGTCTGCATCATCGACGCGAAGTCCTCGAGGCTCAAGTACAGGCGGGTCGTGATGAAAGCCAGCACGTCCGGGCGCTGCGGGGACGCGGCCGCGTACGCCTGCTCGATGCTCTTCACTTCAGGCAGGCCGTCGTACAGCCTGGCGTACGCGGCGGCGCTCAAGCCGAGGGCGCCGAGCAGATCCGCCTGGAAATCGGCCGGCTGCTGGGGGTTGAGCTGGTACGCGGGATTGCCCGTACGAGCCTTGCCGGCCTTTTCCAGTATCGCGTTGATGGCGCGCCAGTCGTTGCTGTCGTTCGCCTGCCTTGTCGCCTTGAGGCGCACGAGCTCGCGCAAGTCGTCCAGGAGCGGCATGCCCAGCTGGGTTTCGGCGAGCCGCACCAGCTCGTGAGCCTGGACGAGTGCGTCGAAAGTGACTGCCGGCGGCGGCTGGCCGGGGCCCGTGCTCGTCGCGCGCAGGGGCACCGGATAATCCTGCGGCGGCAGCGGATCGCCCGGGTCGGGCTGGCCGAGGGCGATCTTCAGCATGGCGAGAAAAGCCTCGTCGCGGGTTCCGCCGGACAGATACTGCCGGTTCGCCTCGCGGATGCCGATGATGCTGGCGTCCGCGTAGAGCGAGCTCACCTGCCCGACCTGCACGCGGTTCGCGGCGAGTGCCACGTCGGTGCGATACAGCAGATCGCGGCCTTCGCTGTCCTTGCCGGCGCGCAGTGCGGTGCCGGCGGGCAGCAGGAGCTCACGCGTGCCGGCTTCGAGGTCGACGAGCACGTGGACCTGGTCGGGCACCGCGCGCTTCCGCACCATCCGCAGGATGTCGCGGTACAGGAACTCGAGGTGCCGGCGGGTGTAGCCGTTCAGCTCGTTACGGGCGAGAGCGAGGAGCTCGAGGAAAGCGAGAAACAACGCGAAATGCGGCCGCGCATACGGCGCGGCTTTCTCCGCCGAGAAGGTCTCCGGCGCGCGCGCGTACGACGCGGCCTCGTCGAGGTCCAGCCCGGCACCGAACAAGCCGCTCCAGTCGCCGGAGGGCGTCGTCGGGTCGTCGCCCCCGAAGTAGTTGAGCTCGCCCGCATACGCACGCGCGAAAGCGAGCAGGTCGCGTGTGGTGCGCTCGTCGACCTGCGCATAGTCCGGATCGAGCTCGCGCGCGATGCGGCCCGACTGGCTGATTCCGTCGCGCCACGGGAACGTGCCGGTTTGCGGTTCGTCTGGCATTCGGATCGACGGGATTCGTCCCGCTCAGGTTCCCGTGGCTTTCATGTTGGTCGTGACGAACATGCCGTTGCCGCTGTATTGCGGGGTCGCGTCCGGAATGGGCGGCCCCGGCGCGGGCGGCGGTTGTTTCGCCGGGCTTTGCACTTCGAACTTCGCCGTGAAGTTGCCGCCTTTGAGCAGCACCGGCTTGCCGCCGGTGTTCGTGTGTTTCGCTTTCTGGTCGCCCGCCAGCGCCGAGATCTTCAGCGTGCCGGTGCCGGGAATCGAATACTGCGGGGTCATGTACATGCAGCCGGGAACGCTCACCTTGGACTCGTCGCCGTCGACGCAGATCTTCTTGCCGCCGATCGTCGCCGGGCCGCTGCCCGCGAGCTTGCCGGGCTGCACGATCACCGTGGCCGCGGCGAAGCTCGGCATGAACATCACGATGTCCCCGTCGATGAGTATGAAATCGGACATGTCGCGCTCACCCCGCGGGGCTCGTGGCCTCGGTCAGATAGAAGGGGTAGACCATGTTGTAGCGCGAGTTGGTCGCACGAACGGTGTAGTCCAGGGTGATCGCGAGCAGCCCGGCCTCGGCGCCGCTTTCGGACACCTCGACGCTGTTCAGCTCGATGCGCGCCTCGTAATGCAGCACCGCGTCGCTGATGAAGCTCTTGATCCGGCCGATGAGGCCCTGGCTGATCTCCCCGAACAGGAACTCGGACAAGTCGCAGCCGAACTCTTCCTGCATCACCCGCTCGCCGCGCTGGGTGGAGAGCAGGATGCCGAGGCTTTGCTCGATGTCGGCCACGCCGGAGACCATGTGCACGTCGCCGCCGCCGAGCGCGAAGCTCGGCGGGAAGCTCCATCCGCTGCCGAGGAAGGAGTCGTTGTCGAACAGCGGGTCGCTGGTCTCGTCGCTCATTTCAGATCGACCTTTGCACCTTTGATCTCGACGTTGCCCGACGCTTCGAACTTCAGGTCCTTGGCGCTCTTGATCGTGATCCCGTCCTTGTCCATCGTGATCGTGTTGCCGTTCTGATCGGTCAGCGCGATCGACTTCTCCTTGTCGTCGACCACGACTTTGCCGCCGCCCGCGGTCTCGATGAAAACCAGGCCCTTGTCGTCGTCGATGAAGCCCGCTGCGGTGCCGGTCTTGGTGACCATCACCTTCATCGTGTTCTTCTCGGTGATGGCGGAGTACTGCTCGGCAGGCACATTCTTCGGGCTGAAGAGCGCGCCGAGCACCACCGGCTGACGCGGGTCGCTGTTGAAAAACCCGACCACCACTTCGTCACCCGCCTCGGGGCGGGAAAACCAGCCGCGCTTGTCGCCGGCGTCGCTCGAGGCGAGCCGGGCCCACACCGCGCCCTGCTCCGGGTCGATCCCGGGAAGGGTCACTTTGACGCGGAACTGCTTGTCCGGATCCTCTTCGAAGCCCGCGACCACGCCGACGTGCAGACCGCCGATCGCCGGCAGCAGCCCCGCGGCGGGACTATCGCTGACGCCCTCTTCGAGCGCGAACGCGCGCGCGGACAGCCCGAACTGGACATCGGTGCGCCAGCCGTCGGCGTCGACGCGGTGTCTCAAGCCGGTCACGAGGGTCGTGCCGTCGAAACGCTTGCCGACCCCGGCGATTTCGATCACTTCGAGGAGCTTCACCGGCGCGAAGCCGGCGGTCGCCACCCGCCCGCGGATCAGCGACAGGCGACTGCGCATCAGGCGCGCATCCGCCCACGCCTGCAGCTCTTCCTGGGCGACCGGAACCGGGTGCGAGAGCAGTTGGGTTTTGAAGCCGAGCGTCCCGGCGATCTTGTCGCCTTGCAGGTTGCCCTGCTTCAGGACGAAAGCCTTGGCTTCGGCCGCCGCGGTGAGCTTGCCCTGCTTCAAGTCCCAGCCGCTGCTCGTCGCCCCCGCATACTGCGAGCTTGCGTCGATCTGGAACTCGAAATCGTAAATCTCGCTGATGCCGTAATCGAACTTGTGCGCGGCCGACGCGCCCAGATCGGGCTTGCGCAGAGAGACCTTACCGTCCTCGGCGACGACGAGCAGCCCCTGGGTCTCGGCGCGCGACACGATGAAATCCCAGTCGGAGCAGTGATACTGGACGATCTGCGGGTGCTTGGGCTGGGTGTCGTCGATGGTGCCGACCGTCACGCCGCCCTGCTCGATGAGCTGGCGCACCGCCTCGGCGTCGCTCTGCCCGGTGAAGACGTGGCTCTTCCTCCCCTGCGCGAGGCTGATCGCCGCGTCCTTCATCTCGACTCGCAGCATCGAGCCGCGCCCGCTCGCTTCGACGCCGTGCCCCACGACCGGCCCCTTGAAAACGCTGATGTCGGCGCTCTTGGCTTCGTAGCGCAGCTTGATCTCGATGGTCTTGCCGGGCTCGAAGTACTTCGCATTGCTCAGCGCGAACGTGCGCTTGGCCGCGTCGCCGTCGATCAGGACGAGGCTCGCGTACGGAAGGCGGTTGACGTTGCGGCGAATGTCGATCGACATGATCTCGAAGACCTTGTCGATCGGAGCGCCTTCACTGAGGACGGTCGCCGTAACGAGGCTCATGTGGGGTCGGCGGAGGCGCCCGCCTCGCCTGCGCTGTCGGGCAGCGGCGCGAAGCGCAGTCTGCGGCCCGGTACGAGCTCACGAAAATCGTCGAGGTCGTTGTCGGCCGCGACGCGCAGGTAATACTCGGACGAGCCGTAGATCTCCCTGCACAGCAAAGGCAGGGTGTCGCCGCTCCTGACGATGCGCACGTGGGTGAGGTCGGGCGAGCTCTTGCCGGCCTCGCGCGCGATGGTCGCGGCGGGCTTGTCCGAGACGAAAGCGACGTCGAGCTCCGCGCGCAGCGGGTCGCCGCTTTCGTCGAAGAGCTTATAGGTGATGTCGAGGCTCTTCAGCCTCGCGTGGAACTCGGCGTCACCCCAGCGGATGATGAGGAAGTTCGGCTCGTGGATGTCGCCATTCATGTCGAGGCAGAGCTTTCTGAACGTCTTGATCTGGTCCTTGACGCTTTTACGGCCCACCGCCGCGACGCCGATCGAATTCACCCCCGTGCCGTCGAGCACGAGCTGGAACGACAGGTCGCCCGGCGGCGTATAGCCGTAGCGCGCGGGCCTCGCCGGCATGTTCATGCCCTGCTGGCCGGGGCCCGCGTAAGTGATCGTGTGCTTTTGTTTGTAGCTGGTCGGATTGAACATGACCTCCATCCGCGCCGGGTTCGCCGGGGTCTTGCGGATGTCGTCCTTGTAAGCCTCGATGCGAAGCTTCTCCAGCTTGAACAGGTTCAGCAGCGACATGTCATCGGTCCTGCTTGCGCTCGAGGATGCGCATCACCTGCCGCACGCACTCCTGCACGATCGCCGCCGTGGCGGCGGTGTCGCCGTGCCCGCCCGGCGCCGCGGACAGCAGGCTTTCGCTGTCGTCGCCCGGCTCTTCGGCGTTGGCGTCGACGACGGTACGTATCACCAGCTCCCTGATCTCGACAGGCATCGTTTTCAGACCCTCAGAATCTGCATGCGCGTGTAGGCGAGCTCGAGCGTATCGATGACGAGCGCCGGCTCGGCCGTCAGATCGGAGGTCGACCATTTCACGGGATACGCTTTCATGAAAAGCCACGCGGCAAGCGGCGCCTTGCTTTCGCCGAGCAGCGTGACCAGCACGTTCGAGGTGGCGAACTTGAACAGGGACATCGCCGCGTTGAACTCCAGGTTGAGCGGCGAGCCGATCACCATGCCGCGCTCGAGCACGAGGTTGTTGTAGCGCACGCCTTTCGGAAGCTTCTGCGTGTACAGGTTCTGGCCGCCTTCGGCCACGGACTCGGTCTCCACTTCCGCCGAGAGGCCGGATACCTTCTGGAAGCGGATGTCGAGCGGATTGGGGAGCACGCCGCCGGCGAAGAACAGCACGCCGAAGCGCATGCCTATGATGGGATCGCTCATGCTGCGCCGCGCCTGCGTGTTGCGATCGTCGCCATCTCAGTGACCCTCGGCGGTGCGGCTCAATGGCGCTCGATCGATATGCCGGAAGCCATGAGCGTCAGGGTCTCGATCGCCGCGTCGTTGCCGCTCGCCTGCAGCCCTGGCGCTTCGAGCTTCACGATCACCGCCTTGCGGATCTGCCACGTGATGACGGCCTCGCCTTTTTCGTCGCACAGACTGACGCTGATGTTCTTCTTGTCGACTTCGTCGAGCCACTCGTAGAGCGCGTTCACCCCGGCCACCACGCCTTTCTTCATCGTGATCTGCACGAACTTGTCGTAGCGGAACTTGGTCAGCGACTCGCCTTCCCAGTAGCTCAGGCCGTGCTTGTAGGTGAGCGTCTGGTACTCGCGAACGAGCCCCGACACCTCGGTGAAGCTCATCGCGGCGCCGCCGACGGTCACCCTGAAGTTGTAAGCGGCGAGCGGGTACTTCCGCCGCTGTTCGGCAGCCGATTCGGGCATGGACGAAACTGCTGCTAGGACTGCTCGATCGTGACGCCGTCGGCCATCAGCTCCATGCTCTCGACCGCCACGTCGTTCGAGCTCGCGGTGAAAGTCGGCGCGTCGAGCTTGGTCGGGAAGGCGTTGATCACCTTCCAGCTCACGACCGCGGCGCCGGTTTCGTCGCACAGCCTGACGTAGACGTCCTTCTTGTCGATGCGGTTGAGCTCGATCGAGGCGATCCACGCGTACAGGGTCGGCACGCTGACGCCGCTGACGACGCCTTTCTTCAGCGTGACGGTCGCCGATTTGCGCTGCGACGGCATGAGCATCCGCCGCGGGCCCGCGCCGGTCAGCGGACTTTCGACGTAGGTGCTCGTCTCGTAGCCGACGCTCAGGCCCGAGACTTCGGAGAACGACACGCTCTTGCCGTCGATCTCCACGCGGTAGTTGTAGACGGGAAGCGGATACGCGGTCTTGATCTGGTCTTTGGTCAGTGCCATGGTCTTTGACGTCCTCTGAATTGCACGTTAGCGGGCGCGTCGAGTGCGGACGCTCACGCGGTCTGCAGTTTGTGCGAGAAGCGCAGGATGACGAACTCGGCGGGCCGCACGGCGGCGATGCCGATCTGCACGATGAGCCGCCCTTCGAGCACGTCCTGCGGCGTCATCGTCGCGCCGAGCCCGACGTGCACGTAGTAAGCGGCTTCGGGCTTGGAGCCGGCGAGCGCGCCCTCCTCCCACAGCCCGTAGAGGTAGCTTTCGATCATGGCTTTCACCTTCAGCCACGTGCCCTGGTCGTTCGGCTCGAACACCGCGAACGCCGAGGCTTTCTTCGTCGACTCCTCGATCGTGATGAACAGGCGGCGAACCGAGACGTAGCGCCACTCGTTGTCGTTGCCGGCGAGCGTGCGCGCGCCCCACACGAGCGTCCCCTTGCCGGCGAAATCGCGGATGGCGTTGATCGACTTTCCGCTGTCCGGGTCGATGTTCAGACCTTCCTGCGTGGCGTTGGTGATCTTGCTCACCGGACCGAGCACGCCCAGCACCCCGACGTTGGCGGGCGCTTTCCACACGCCCTGCTCGCGGTCGACACGCGCGTAGATGCCGGCGACCGCGGAACTCGGCGGCAGCACGACGCGCTGATCCTCGAGCAGGACTTTCGCGCGGTTGTACAGGGCCGTGGAGTCGTTCTTCAGGCCTGCCAGGGTCTTGCTCGCCCCGCCGGCGGCGACAGTGGGGACAGTGGGTATCGGGCCGCC
>JAQGNC010000090.1 GCA_028292065.1 Betaproteobacteria bacterium | reverse complement strand
ATGAACGACAGCATGGCCGAGTTCGTCGAGCAGATCAGGCTCGTCGTCGCGCGCTCGCAGGGCGAAACGCAGGGGCGGCTGCAGGGCACGCTCGACGACCTCTCCGCACGCATGGGCAGCGTCATCGAAGCGCTCAGCAACCAGGTCACCTCCGCGACCGAGACGAGCCGCCGGCATCACGACGCGCTCGCGAGCCAGACCACGCGCATGGTCGGCGAAGTCGGAGGGCAGGTCGGCGCGATCGTCGACGGCGTGAACCGCGCGGTCGGCGAGATGAAGGCCGCGGTCGAGGCCATGAGCCGCACGACCACCGATGCGCTCGGCAAGCTCGACAGCGGCGCGAGCACCGTATCGTCCGCGGCGGCGGATTTCGCGCGAGCGGGGCAGAGCGTCTCGGGTGCGCTCGAGAAAGCCGACGGCATCGCCGACCGGCTGTCGCACGCGGCCGATTCGGTCGCAGGCGTGTCGACCGGCCTGACTTCAGTCGTCACCGATTACCAAAGCGCCCGCGATTCGATCGCCGACCTCGTGCGCTCGCTGCAGATGACGGTCGAGCAGGCACGGCGCGAGACGCTCATGTCCGACGAGGTGATGGGCCGCATCGACAGCGCTGCTTCGAAGCTCGCGGACGCGCAGCGTGAAGCCGACACGTATCTGGGGCGCGTCTCGGACGTGCTCGGCGTCGCGCATCGCGCTTTCAGCGAAGGCATGGTGCAGACCGTCGGAGAGGCGAACCGCGAGTTCCACACTCAGCTGTCGGAGTCGGTGAAGCTCCTGCGCACGGGCATCCAGGAGCTGCAGGCGACGCTCGAATCGATGAACACCCGCTGAGGACGTGATGTTCGGCACTCGCGTAGTCGTAGGCAGAAGGTCCAGAGCGGAAGCGGACAAACCTTTCTGGATATCGTTCGCCGATCTGATGTCGGCGCTGATGGTGCTGTTCCTGCTCGTCATGAGCGTCGCGCTCCTCGCGGTGACCAGGAACGTCACCGACGCGGAGCGCAGGACCGCCGAGCGCGAGCAGCAGATCGGCACGGTGGTCGACCAGATCGACAAAGCGGCTGCGAAGTACCCGGGCATTACGGTCGACAGGACGCGCAACGTCATCGACTTCGGCGACCGCGCGCGCTTCGACACCGGCAGCTCCAAGCTCACCAAGGAGCAGGCGGAGTATCTGCGGACCTTCGTCCCTGAAGTGCTGGCGGTCGCGCGCGACGAGCTCGGCGCGAAATGGCTGAAGCGCATCGTCGTCGAAGGCTTTGCGGACCCGCGCGGCGATTACCTGCTCAACCTCGACCTGAGCCTGCAGCGCAGCCAGCGCGTGCTCTGCGCGCTGCTAGCACCGACGGCCGCGAACGAGAAAGCGCTGACGCCGCAGGAGCGCGAACAGGTGCGGGACCTCTTCCTCGTCGGCGGCTATTCGTTCAACTCCGCGATGAAATCGCTCGAAGCGAGCCGGCGCATCGAGCTGCGTCTCGAGTTCTTCGGCATCGGCGAGCAGCACCCGCCGGTCGATCCGGCAAGCCGCGGTGATTTCGGGACGTGCAGGATTTAGCGATGCGACGGGGCACCGCCAACGCCGTCATCGCGGGACAGCACCAACGCTGTCATCGCGAGGCGCCGCCAGGGGCGCCGTGGCGATCTCGTGGCGCACGGGGTTCGCGTGCGAGCGCCTCGCGATTGCCCTTCAACAAAGCTCAGGACAGGCTTCGTCACTGCTTTCCTCGCAATGACAGCTGTTTGTCGCCGCGGCCCCGACGAACGAAGTCTCGGTCCATCGCGACCCAAGCATGACCGGCAGCGCGCTCGAGCACCTCGAAACCACCCTGCGCGAAGCCAACGCGCTCGCGCTCGGCGCCCTCGTGGTAAGCGAGCTCTCGATACTCGAAGACGAGCTTCCGAGGCTGAGGGTATGGGCGGGCGCCGGCACCGGGATGGAGGCGCTGCCGGTCGATCGCGTCGCCCAGGCGGTGCGCGCGTTTCGCGAGAGCGGAACGCTCAAGGGCATCGGCCACGCGCGCCTCGTGTGCTATGGATGCACGAGCGAAATCGACTCGAAGAAGCTGATCGAAGAGCCCGCGCGCATCGCCGCGCTGCTCGAATACGTCGACCGCTATCGCTACTTTCCACGGCCGTTTCGCCGCTGTTACCGCGCGCTGCTCGATGCGTATTTCGCATACGACCCGGACGAGAGCGGCAGAGAAGAGGGGCGGGAGGGCTGGCGCGAGGTGTGGGTGTTCCTCGAGCGCCGCAAAAACCTGCTCGAGACGCCGGGGTCTGACCCCGAATGGGTGAGCGCGCTGCTCGAGAACCGCAACGTGCTCACGCGCGATCCGACGTCGCGTTACGGCATGGCGGCGCTGCGCGGCAATTACACCGCTTTCGACGCGATGCGCGCGCGGCTCGGCATCGCCGACGAGTCGTGGCTCATGCGGCGCCTGGTGCTCTCCGAGCTCGAGGCCGCATTGCAGCTCGGCGATGAGCACTTCAAGTCGGTGGTCGTGCGCCTGCTCGTGCTTTTCGCGAGACACCCGCTGCTGCTCGATTACGGTCTCGGCAAAGTCATCGATCGTTACGCTGCGAGCAGCAGTACCGAACCGCACGCGAGGCTGCGGGACTTTGCGGTACGCAACTGGGGCGACCCGCGTCGGCCGTCGAATGCGCCGCACTGGAAGGGGGTGAAGCCGGAGGCGCGGGAAATGGTCGCCGGGTGGATGAAGGCAGAGGTGGGCCCTGGGCAGTGAAGCGTTGGAGTGCAGAAGCGCTGACTGCCCCTCACCCCAGCCCTCGCCCCGCTACCGCGGGGCGAGGGAACGCAGATACGCAATGCCGCGGCAATCGTGCTCGCTCACACGGCGGCGTGTCACACATCGGAACATCGCTTGATCTACAAGGGACGCAGTCCCTGCATCGCGCTCGGCGATGCCTCTCCCTCGCCCCGCGCG
>JAQGNC010000052.1 GCA_028292065.1 Betaproteobacteria bacterium | reverse complement strand
GTACTACGCCAAGTCGGGCGATCCGAAAATGACCTTCGGGCCCGCCGGGGCGGAAGGGCAGGCGCTCAGGCGCGCGCTCGCGACGCGATACAACGTGCCGCTCGCGCCTTTCGATCGGCGCACGCTCGGCGACAACGATTACCCCGCGATCGAGCAGACATATTTTTCGGAGCGCCTCGTCGTCATCGACAACTTCCTGTCGCCCGAAGCGCTGGCGGCGCTGCGCACTTTTTCCGAAGAAGCGACGGTGTGGAAAAGCTTCCACCGGCACGGCTATGCCGGCGCGATCATCGCGCTGGGGTTCAGCCCGCGCGTGCTGCTGATGCTCTCGGAAGAGCTCAGGCGCGCGATGCCGCAGGTGATCGGCGATCAGCCGCTGCTGCAGGCGTGGGGTTTCAAGTACGACCAGCGCCTGCAGGGCATCAACATGCACGCCGATTTCGCGCGGGTGAACGTGAACTTCTGGATCACCCCGGAGGCCTCGTGCGAAGACCCGACGACCGGCGGCATGGTCGTCTACGACTTGCCCGTGCCCAAGAGCTGGACCTTCGCGAACTACAACACCGATCCCGGACGTCTCGCCGCGTACGTGAAGCTGCACGGCGCGAAACCGGTACGGGTGCCGTACCGCGAAAACCGCTGTGTCCTGTTCGATTCCAGCCTGATCCACGTCACCGACACGATGCGCTTCAAGCCCGGTTACGAAAACCGCCGGGTGAACGTGACGCTGCTCTACGGACAGGGGCTGAGCGTCGAGTAGGGTTCAAAAGCAGGAAGCAGGGACGCAAAGGAAGAAGCACCACGTACACGCGTATTCTAAAAACCACCCCCATCCCGACCTTCCCCCTGAAGGGGGAGAGCACGCGAAGCGTGCGAGGGGGCCAGAGTTATCCGCAGCGCGGATGACGAGAACATTCCGTCTCGTCGGGCAACGAGAGTTTTTTCTTCCGCAGGCGCGGAAGAATTGTCCCCTCCCACGCCTGTCGAAATGACTACCTTGCGTCCTTGCTTCTTCCTTTGCGTCCTTCCTTTCCTGCTTTGATCCCGGCGCGCTCGAGGCCTTCAGATCCCGAGTGCTTTCAGCTGTTTCTCCGGGTAGCGCGTCCCCGCGGTAACACCCATCGGGAATGCCGCGGTGAGCTTCGCGATCTCTTCCGCCGTCAGTGCGATATTCGCGGCAGCGCTGTTCTCCTCGAGATACTTCCGCCGTTTGGTGCCGGGGATCGGGACGATGTCCTCGCCTTGCGCGAGCAGCCACGCGAGCGCGATCTGCGCCGGCGTCGCGTGTTTTGCCGCGGCGATCGCTTCGAGCGGCTGCAGCAGCTCGCGGTTGCGCTCGAGATTCAAAGCGTCGAAGCGCGGGTGGTCGCGGCGCCGGTCTTTCGGGATGAGCGCGTCGAGCGTCTTGATCGTCGCGGTGAGAAAGCCGCGGCCGAGAGGCGCGTAAGCCATGAAGCCGATGCCGAGCTCGCGGCATGCGGGCAGGACGCTTTCCTCGACGTCCCTGCTCCACAGCGAGTATTCGGTTTCGACGGCGGTGATCGGATGGACTTTGTGCGCACGTGCGATCGTCTGCGCGCCGGCTTCGGACAAGGCGAGGTGCCGCACTTTGCCCTGCTCGACGAGCCGCGACATCGCCCCGACGGTCTCTTCGATCGGCACCGTCGCGTCGACCCGATGCAGCCCGTAAATGTCGATGTGATCGACGCCCAGACGCTTCAGGCTGCGGTCGCACGCCTGCGGGACGTAGTCGGGGTGTCCGCCGGAAAGCGCCGGCGCGCCGCTGTCGTTCGCGCGCCCGGCGAGCGCGAGATTGCCGAACTTGGTCGCGATGAGAAAGCTCGAGCGCCTGCCCTTGATCGCCTTGCCGATGAGCGCCTCGTTGATGCCGTTGCCGTAGGCGTCCGAGGTGACGAGCAGGTTCACGCCGAGATCGAGCGCCTCATGCATCGCCGCGATCGACTCCTCGTCGTCGGGCTCGCCGTAGCTGATCGACATACCCATGCAACCCAGGCCGAGCGCCGGGACTTCAAGTCCGTTATTTCCGAGCTTTCTTTTTTGCATAGCGCCTTCCGAGGGTGTGGCCGATTTGTGTAGCGCAGGCGCTACGAAAAACACGTGGCAGTTACGCGATCGGCTGCGGCTTACTGCGTATCCACTGCGAAAAAAGCCACTTCTCGCCGCGCGTCGGCGCGAGACCCGCGTGCAGCGTCTGCATCTCGCCCGTGCCGTTGGCGCGCACGTTTTCGAAGATCAGCGCGCCGCCGACGCCCCCGCGATACTTGACGCCAAGCTTCGGGAACTCGGTCTCGCCCCCTTCGAAATCGTCGTTGAGATAGACCAGGCACGTCTTGATGCGCTGGCCTTTCACTCGCATCTGCTCGGCGAAGTTCGGCAACTGCGGATGGAAAAAATCGACGTGCGCGCGGTAGCTCTCGCCGACCGAGTAATGCAGAACTTCGGGAGGCTCGAGCGCGTCGGCGGCGACCTGCGCCGCGTGTGCGATGCGCGCGCGCACGAGCTGGATCACGAAGTCGGTCTCGATGACCGAAAACACCGCGCCGGTGTTGCTGCGCATCGCGTCGACTTTGAGCACGCCTTTGTTCGCGTCGAACACTTTCGCCTGCACCAGCTTCGGCGTCGCGCGCGCGATCAGGTAAGTGCACAGCGCCGGCGGCAGGAACCCGGCGCAGGTCACCAGTCGCGGGCTTTCACGCAGGGTTTCGCGGGCAGCACCCCCAATCCACGGCGCAATCGCCGCGGCGCCGTCGATGCCGATCTCGCGCAGCAGGTCGAGTTGCAGTAAAGCGCGCGCGTCGCCGAGCGCGTGCGCGCGCTCGAGTGCGGCATAGGCGTCAGGCCAGCTCTGGGTGAGCCCGACGCCGGCCGCGGCGAGCACCGAGACATAAGACCACGCCGCGGGGTCTCCCTGCTGCGCGGCCTCGGTGATGAGCGCGGCGCCGTCGACCGGCGCGTACGGCGCTTCGTTGCCGACGATGAGACGCGCCCCGAGCGCGGTCATCGCCGCCGGGTCGCCTGCATACTTCGCGCGAACGAGCGCCTGGAACTGCGCGTCAGGCTGGGCTGCAGCCGCTTCAGGCATCGCGCTCGCTCGCGAAGTTACTTCGCGTAGCTGATCGTGAGGTCGCCGACGCCGTCGACGTGGCCTTCGAGCGTGTCGCCGGCCTGGACCGGGCCCACGCCCGCGGGCGTTCCCGACATGATGATGTCGCCGGCGCGCAGGGTGATGAGCTTCGAGAGATACGAAATCGTCTCAGGCACGTTCCAGATCATCTCGGCGAGATCGCCTTTCTGCGTGACCTTGCCGTTGACCTTGAGCCAGACCGCGCCTTTGGCGGGATGGCCGACCATCGCGACGGTCTTGAGCGGGGTGCACGGCGCCGAGTTGTCGAACGCTTTGCCCATTTCCCACGGACGCCCCATCTTCTTCGCTTCGCCCTGCAGGTCGCGGCGGGTCATGTCGAGCCCGACGCCGTAGCCGAAGACGTGATCGAGCGCTTTGTCGACGGGAATGTCGGAGCCGCCTTTGCCGATCGCGACGATCATCTCGATCTCGTGGTGCAGGTCCTTGGTGACCTGCGGGTACGGGATCGTCGCACCGCTCATGACGATCGCGTCGGCGGGCTTCATGAAGAAAAACGGCGGCTCGCGGTCCGGGTCGTGGCCCATCTCGCGCGCGTGCTCGGCATAGTTGCGGCCCACGCAGTAGATGCGGCCGACCGGGAATGCGACGTTGCTCTCGGCGACAGGCAGCGTGGTCGGGCCGGTGAATTCGATGGCGTAGCTCATGACGGGTCCTCTGGTTTGTTCTGAAGCAGCGGGATTGTCGCCAGGGGCGACGTGGAAACAAAAACAGTGTCTTTAGGCGACCTTGCGCTCCACGACCACGCAAAACCCGTTGCTCATTCGGTTGAAGCGGCCAAGCTCGAATCGATCCATGAACTTCGGCAGCCACCAGGCCGCGGGCTTTTGTATCAGGTGAGCGTTACGCCCGTCGCTGAGCACTTTGGCAGCCGGCCCGGTGTGCACGCTGAAAAAACCGACGCCTGCCGTGACGCGCCGGAGGTCGTCGAGCACGTTGTCGAGCAACTCCGGCTCGATGTGCTCGAGCACGTCGATGCACGCGACGAACCGGCACGGCGCGGGCGGCGCCGACCACTGCGGCACCGCGGGCTCGTAGTGGTGGATCGTGAAAGGCTCCTCGAACATGTTGTCGAGCGTCAGGCCGAGCCGCCCTTTTCCCGCGCCGTAATCGAGGAGCTCGCGCGTCCCGAGCGCCTGCATGACTTCGGCGACCATCGGCGCATATTCGACCGACGCAACACCGTAGTTCGGGTTGCGGTGCAGCTCCGACTGCATCCTGCGGTACTCTTCGGTGATCAATACCGGTTCGGCCATGTCGATGTCGCTGCCGGACCCCAAAACCGCGTCCGGCGTGCCCTGTGCAAAGTGACGCGAGTTTATCATGCGCCCCCGGGCGCTCTGGCCGGCCTCATGGACGCAAGCACCAGCCTCTGGGCACTCTTCACGAGCAGTTTCCTCGCCGCGACTTTGCTGCCCGGCGGGTCCGAGCTCGTGCTCTACGCAGTGCTCGAGCTGCACCCGGAAAACAAGTGGCTGGCGATCAGCATCGCCACGCTCGGGAACACGCTCGGCGGCCTCACGTCTTACGCGATCGGCCGCGCGATACCGCGATCGAAACCGATCAGCGGGCTCGCCCTGCTGCAGCGCTACGGCAGCCCGGCGCTGCTGCTGTCGTGGGTGCCGCTCATCGGCGACCCGCTGTGCGTGGCTGCCGGGTGGCTGCGCATGAATGCGGTGGCGGCGACGGCCTTCATCGCCGCCGGCAAGCTCGCGCGCTACGTCGCGGTTGCGGCGATCACGCTGTAGCGGCGGCGCGCATCGGCCCACGCGCGGCATCGCGCTTGCCTCTATGCACTCCCATGATCGTCGTCGAAACTGAAAACCCTTGGTTCTTCGCGGTTTACGGCAACTCTCGCGGCCGTTACCATAAGGCCTTAAGTCCGCAGCAATCCCTCAGCTCCGCGCTCCGCTACGCCCGTAGCCACTTCGATCTCCGGCAGTATCGGATCCCCATGACCGCCCGCCTACGCGAAATACCGTACAACTACACCTCGTTCTCCGACCGCGAGATCGTCCTGCGCCTGCTCGGCGAGCCTGCGTGGGACGCCCTCGACGCGCTGCGCGGTGAGCGGCGCACCGGGCGCTCCGCGAAGATGCTCTACGAAGTGCTCGGTGACATCTGGGTCGTGTCGCGCAACCCGTACATCGAAGACGAGCTCATCCAGTACCCGAAGCGCCGTGCCGCGTTGATCGCGGAGATGCGCGAGCGCCTCGACGCGATCGAAGCGCGGCGCAGGAAGCGCACCGATGAGCGCGTGACTTCCCTACTCGCCGCGGCGAATCGCGCGGTGGACACTTTCGAAGCGCAGTTTCGCCAGACCTACGATCTGCGCAAGCGCGTCACCGGGCGCCTCGCGGGCGTCACGCGCAAGGACAACGTGCAGTTCGACGGCCTCGCACGCGTCTCGCACGTGACCGATGCGACCGACTGGCGAGTCGAATATCCTTTCGTCGTCATCATTCCGGACACCGAGGAAGAGGTCGCCGGAATCGTCCAGGCGTGCATCGACCTCGGCCTCACGATCATTCCGCGAGGCGGCGGCACCGGTTACACCGGCGGCGCGATACCGCTCACGCGCCTCTCGGCGGTCATCAACACTGAAAAGCTCGAAGCGCTGGGCACGATTGACCGCGTGGTGCTGCCCGGACTCGAGCGCGAAGTGCCGGTCGTGCGGTGCGGCGCAGGCGTGGTCACACGCCGGGTGATGGAAGTCGCCGAAGGCGCGGGGCTGGTCTTCGCGTGCGACCCCACTTCCGCCGACGCGTCGTGCATCGGCGGCAACGTCGCGATGAACGCCGGCGGCAAGAAAGCGGTGCTCTGGGGCACCGCGCTCGACAATCTCGCGTCGTGGAAAATGGTCATGCCCGACGCCCGCTGGCTCTTCGTCGAGCGGCTCGACCACAACCTGGGCAAGATCCACGACGTGGCGCTCGTGCGCTTCAGGCTGACGCGTTATGAGAACGACGGCAAAAAACCCTACGGTGAGCCGGAAATACTGGAAATCCCCGGTTCCGGTTTCCGCAAGAAGGGGTTGGGCAAAGACGTCACGGATAAGGCGCTCGGCGGCCTCCCCGGCATCCAGAAAGAAGGCTGCGACGGCATCATCACGCAGGCGACTTTCATCCTGCACCGCATGCCGCCCGCGATTCGCACGGTGTGCCTCGAATTCTTCGGCTCGGTGCACGAAGCGGTGCCTTCGATCGTGGAAATCCGCCGCTATCTCGACACCAAGCCGGGCGGGGCGCTGCTCGCGGGTCTCGAGCACCTCGACGAGCGTTACGTGAAAGCCGTGGGCTACGCGACGAAAGCGCGCCGCGCCGGCCGGCCGAAAATGATCCTCATCGGGGACATCGTCGGCGAAGACGAGAACGCGGTCGCCGCCGCGGCCTCGCACGTGGTGCGCCTGGCGAACGCGCGTCACGCCGAAGGCTTCATCGCGGTCACGCCCGACATGCGCCGCAAGTTCTGGCTCGACCGCGCGCGCACCGCGGCGATCTCGAAGCACACCAACGCTTTCAAGATCAACGAAGACGTGGTGATCCCGCTCGAAGGCCTCGGCGGTTATTCGGACGGCATCGAGCACATCAACATCGAGCTTTCGATCCGCAACAAGTTGAAGCTCACCGACGCGCTCGAGACCCTGCTGCGCGGTGAGCTTCCGCTGAGCGACCGGGACGAGACGATGGGCACCGCGCCCGATCTGCTCGGCGACCGCGTCGAGCGCGCCAGCGCCTTGATTGGCGATGCGCGCGCGCGCTGGCGCTGGCTGCTCGACAACATCGATGCGCCACTCGGCGCGCTCGAAGCGAGCGCACCGCCCGCGTACGCACCGGTGATCGGCGAGGCGCTTCGCGCCGCACGCGTCGGCACGCTCTTCCACCTGCTGCAGGACCACACCATCCGCGTCTCGTGGAAAGCCGAGCTCTGCGCGCAGCTGTGCGACATCTTCGACGGCAGGCCTTTCTCGAAAGTGATCGCGGCGATCAACGCGACGCACAAGTCGGTGCTGCGCAGCCGCGTCTTCGTAGCGCTGCACATGCACGCCGGCGACGGCAATGTGCACACCAACCTTCCGGTCAACTCCGACGATTACGAGATGCTGCAGGAGGCCGGGGAAGCGGTCGACCGCATCATGAAGCTCGCGATCTCGCTCGAAGGCGTGGTCTCGGGCGAGCACGGGATCGGGCTGACCAAGCTCGATTACCTCGAGCCCAAACAGATCCAGGACTTCATCGACTACAAGCAGCGAGTCGATCCCGAAGGCCGCTTCAACAAAGGCAAGCTCCTGCCCGGCGGCGATCTTCGCAACGCTTATACGCCGAGCTTCTCGCTGATCGGCGCCGAAAGCCTCGTCCTGGAACAGTCGGAGATCGGCAAGGTCACCGACATGATCAAGGACTGCCTGCGCTGCGGGAAGTGCAAGCCGGTGTGCGCGACTCACGTGCCGCGGGCAAACCTGCTCTACAGCCCGCGCAACAAGATCCTCGCGACGAGTCTGCTGACCGAAGCCTTTCTCTACGAAGAACAGACCCGCCGCGGCATCTCGCTGAAGCATTTCGACGAATACGGGGACGTGGCCGATCACTGCACCGTCTGCCACAAGTGCGTGAAGCCGTGCCCGGTCGACATCGATTACGGCGACGTCTCGGTGGTCATGCGCAACTACATGCGCCGCACGAAGAAGCGCCGCCCGAAGATCGGCATCGCCGCGTCGATGATGTTCCTCAGCGCGACCGATCCGACCACGATCAATGCGATGCGCACCGGCATGATCCGCATCGGCTACTCGGCGCAGCGTCTCGCGCACCGCGCGGCGAAAGCTTTCGGCCTCATCCAGAGGCAGACCCGCCTGCCGCCTTCGACGACCGGCAAGCCGACCGTGCGCCAGCAGGTGATCCACTTCATCAACAAGCCGATGCCGGGAGGCTTACCGAAGAAGAGCTCGCGAGCGCTCCTCGACATCGAAGACCCCCGCACCGTGCCGATCATCCGCGACCCGCAGAAAGCGAATGGCGATTCAGACTCGGTGTTTTATTTCCCCGGATGCGGCTCCGAGCGCCTGTTCGGGCAGGTCGGACTCGCGACCCAGGCGATGCTGTACGACCTCGGCGTGCAGACCGTGCTGCCGCCCGGCTACCTGTGCTGCGGCTACCCGCAGACCGCGGCGGGCGAAGAGCAGAAAGGCCAGCAGATCGTCACGAGCAACCGCGTGCTCTTCCACCGCGTCGCGCATGCACTCGCGTATCTCGACATCAAGACCGTCATCGTCTCGTGCGGGACGTGTCTCGACCAGCTCGAAAGCTACGAGTTCGACAAGATCTTCCCGGGCTGCCGCCTGCTCGACATCCACGAATACCTGCTCGAAAAAGGCGTGAAGCTCGAAGGCGTCAACGGGGTGCGCTACATGTATCACGACCCGTGCCACACCCCGATGAAGCAGTATCAGCCGCTCAAAGTCGTCAACGAGCTCATGAACCAGCCGGTGGCGCTCAACGACCGCTGCTGCGGCGAGTCGGGAACCTTCGCGATCGGGCGCCCGGACATCGCGACGCAAGTGCGTTTCCGCAAGGAATTCCAGATGAAGCTCGGCGCCGACGCGCTCAGAGCCGACGGCTTCAAAGGCGAAGTCAAAGTGCTGACCTCGTGCCCGTCGTGTCTGCAAGGGCTGTCGCGCTACGACAACGATTCCGGAACCAAAGCCGATTACATCGTCGTCGAGATGGCGAAACACCTGCTGGGCGACAACTGGATGGCCGATTACGTGGCGAAAGCGAACGAGGGCGGGATCGAGCGCGTGCTGCTTTAGCCGCTGTCATCGCGAGGAGCCGGCAAAGGCGACGTGGCGATCTCGTGGCGCACGGGATTGTTTTTCGAGCGTCTCGAGATTGCGCAGCCTGTCCTGAGCGCCGTCGAAGGGTCACGGCGTTCCTCGCAATGACAGCTTTGCTTTGGTCGCGCTCTCTGAATCGGCCAGCGCCGTCATTCTGGACCGCACGCCGCGGGAAGTGATCCAGAATCCATGTCGTAGTGCTTTCGAATCAAAATGGATTCTGGCCTGCGCCAGAATGACGGCGCGGTCAGACCCCGGTTTCCGCGCTCGGGGTCTGACCCCGGTTTGCTCGCGGGACATCCATGGTACAAATCCCGTTGAATTTGAATACCGGCCTGCGCCGGCATGACGGCCGATCGATCACGTGCTGAATCCTGAATCCCGAATCCTGAACCCCGAATCCTGCTTCTCCCCCGATTACACGACCGCCCGAACGCGCTTTCGTGAAGCCGCGACCCGCGCGGGGGCGGCGCTGCATGCGATCGGTCTCACCGCCACCGGCCCGCGGGGAGAGCCGCTCGCGATCGACATCGCGTGGCTCGGCGCACCGCGGCCGCGCCACGTCTTTCTGCACACGACCGGCATGCACGGTGTCGAGGCTTACACCGGTTCCGCGGTGCAGCTCGCGCTGCTCGATTCGCCGCCCGCGCCGGGGCCCGAGGAAGCGGTGATCCTCGTCCACGTGCTCAACCCGTACGGGATGGCGTGGCTGCGCCGCACCAACGAGAACAACGTCGATCTCAACCGCAATTTCCTCATGAACGGCGAATCGTTCACCGGCGCGCCCGTGCTCTACCGCGCGCTCGATCCGCTGCTCAATCCCGCATCACCGCCCGGGCACGATGCTTTTTCGGTGCGCGCCGCCGCTTTCGCGATGCGCCGCGGCTTTCACCGCGTGAAGCAGGCGATCGCGGAAGGCCAGTACGAGTTCGAGCGCGGGCTCTTCTTCGGCGGGCGCGAGTTGCAGGAAAGCCCGCGCCTCTTCTGCGCGTGGCTCGCAGAACACCTCGGTTACGCCGCATACGTTTTCGCGCTCGACCTGCACACCGGTCTCGGCCGCCGCGGCACCGACACCGTCGTGGTCGAGCCGGCCACTTCGGTCACCGCGCCGTCCGCGCTCGGCGGCGCGCTGGGGCGCACCCTCGTCGACCCGAAGCGGCCTTCGGTCGCGTACACGGTGCGCGGAAGCTACGGCGCGGCGCTCTCGCGCCTGCTGCCTCGCAGCCGCATCGATTTCGCGCTCCAGGAAATCGGAACCTATCCCCCGCTCAAGGTCCTGCACGCGCTGCGCGAGGAGAACCGCTGGCATTTTCACGGCGACGGCAGCATAGGCCACCCGACCAAGCTGCGTCTGCGCGAAGCGCTGTGTCCGGCGGCCGTCGACTGGCGCCGCAAAGCGGTGAGCCGCGGCGTGACGCTTGCGCGAGCGGCAGCGCGCTGGAGCTTCGGCAAGGAACGCTAGCGCCGCCGCCTGCGGCCCGCTACGCCGGGTTCAGTGCAGCTCCGGGTCGCCCAGGTGCTTGCTGCTGAACACGTACAGCTCGAGCCTGCCGGACACTTCCAGCTTTTCATAGATCGAGCTCAGGTGATTGCGCAGGGTGCGCTCGGAAATGCCGAGCGAGCCGGCGACCGACTTCAGCGCAACCTCAGGCTGTCTCATGAGCGTGCGTACGATGTCGCGCTCGCGCGCGGTCAGGCTCGCTACTGCCGCCTCGCCGCAACCGCCTCGCGGCGGCGCGGCTTTCTTCGGCGCCATCGCCGCGAGCAGGCGCTCGGTCACGAGCCGGTCGACGGTGAGCTCGCCGCGGTGCACTCGCACGATCGCTTCGAGCAACTGCGCGGGAGCCGCTTCCTTGCCGATGACGCCGAGCGCGCCGGCCCTGATCGCCGCTTCGTGGACCGCGGTGTCGCGCAGCCCGGTGAGCACCAGGATCTTGCAGGCCGACTTGTGCAGGAGGTCGGGAATGGCCGAGAGGCCGCTCTCGCCTCCCAGATCGAGGTCGAGCAGGAGCACGTCCGGCTGCGCCGCTTCGATCAGCGGAATCGCGGGCCCGCATGCGCTCGCTTTGCCGACCGCGATCATGCGCGGCGCGTCGCTCTCGATCAGGCGCTCGAGGCCCCAGACGATCGTCGGATGATCGTCGATGATGAAAATGCGGATGGGATAGACGGGTTGTTGCGCGGTCTGCAAGCGGAACCTAAGGCGAGGGGAGTGTTGCGTGGACGACAGTATAGCCGCCGGTGCCGTGCTGAACCGCGAAAGTGCCGCCGAGCGCCTCGACTCGTGACTTGATCGACTTCGGCACGAAGCCGGCTGTTTCGTCGCCGGCGGATTCCTCGTTGCCCACGCGGATGCTGACGCGGCTGTCCTCCACCGACACTTCGACGAAGGCGCCGCGAGCGGCCGTGTGCTTCACGATGTTGGTGAGCGCCTCCACCACGATGTAGAACACATGGGCCGCGAAGCGCCCGTTGAGGTTCGCGCTTTCCTGATCGAGGCGCGTGGCGATGCGCAGCCCGTAGAACCGGCCGTAGCGGTCGGCCTGCATCAGAACCGCTTCGTGCAGCGACTCTCCCGGGATGTCGCCTCCGGCCAGCAGTCCGCGGGTGAAGCCGCGCAGATCGCGCACCGTGGCGCTCGCCATTTCGACCAGGTCGAGGATGCGCGGCGCGAGCGCGCTGCCGGCCGACTGGCGGTAGAGTGCCTCGAGCGCGAGCCGCAGCCCGATGTAAGGCTGCACCGCCGCGTCGTGTATGTCGCGCGAGATCATGAGGCGCTCGTGCTCGGCCGCGCTCGAAATGAGCTCGTCGACAAGCTGGAGGTTTTCGACGACCTTCGCGACCGCGTCGCTGAACTGGACGAGGAAATCGACGTCGTCGGGCGAGAACGCGCGGCCGCGCGCAGTGAGGAAGAGAAACCCCGCCGTGCCGTCGCCCTGCCGGTACGGGACGGCGACGAAGTGCCTGGCTTCGAGCAGGCGCGCGACGGCCTCGCAGTCGGACACCGCGACCGCGGACTCGCGCTCGCCTTTGCGGTCGACCGTGAGGCTGGTGCACCGCGGCGCGAAACCGGGAAGCCTGCGTGCCGAATACAGGATGCACGCGTGCTCGTCGAAGCGCAGCAGGCGTTGCGCCGACGCCTCGCTCATCTCGCGCGCGCCGCTCGCGTGCTTCTCGCTCTCGGCCGACGAATAGATGGTATAGCGGCGCTCTCCCGGCAAATGGATGACGAGCACGGCGCGCTCGGCGCGGTGAAACGCGATGATGCGGCGCAGATTGAGCTCGACGAGCCGGTCCACCGCGACGCGCGCGCTCGCGGTGTTGATCTCGCGCAACAGCATCAGCCTGCGCTTCAGAAGAATCTCGCGGCCTCCCCACTTCGCGGCCATGTAGCCGAAAGCGAGCAGGTACACCGGCCGCCGGATGAGCGCGGTGTCGAGCTCGTGGTAGAGAATCGGCGGATCCGACAGTGCGCCCACGACGATCAGCGCAGCGACGCTCGCCAGGGTGAACAGCAGGCCGTCGCGGTAGCCGTGCGAGAACGATACGACCAGTATCGGGAACAGCAGTGCGTAGAAGAAGATACTTTGCGCGCCCTGGGTCCACAGCATGAGGACCGAGGCGAATGCGATGTCGGACGCGCACAGCAGGCGCTGGTCGGTTTTCCACCCGGTTTTCGCTTCCATCAGCACGACCCCGGCGGCACAAACGCAGTACAGGCCGAGAAAGCCGTAGGCCACCGCGTCCCCGGAGCGCGGCTCGATGGGATCGATGTAGGTGATCGCGAGGCCGGTCACGGCGAGCACGACGCGCATCACCGCGAACAGTTTTGCGTCTGCAGCTTCCCGCGGTATCGGCCGCGTCGGTGCGTCTGCTCCCCGCGCCTCGCGCTCGCGATCCGTCAATACATGGTCCATCCCGCCAGCCTCGTTCCCGTCGTGTTACGGCCCGTCGCGCGAGGACCGCATGACATGAATACCACGGTCGCCGCCGCGGCGCGCAAGTCAGATGACTCATGGGCGCCGTGACACTAATCCTATGGTGAGCGCGCACGAGTGCAGGAACAATCCGCCGCGGGGCCTCGCGCAACCATTTCCTGTGAGCCTTGCCCCGGCTTCGGCCGGGGTTTTTTGAGAAATCGTGTGAGCGAACGGTCAGTGCAGTGCCTGCGCTCGCAATGTTGTGCTTGTGATTCCCCCCCAGGGTCTCAAACATCAGAGGAGAACTAAAAAGTGCAGAAAAAACTGCTGGCAGTAGCGCTCACGAGCGTCTTCGGCGCGCCCGCCGTCGCCTTGGCGCAATCGAGCACCGTTCAGGTGTTCGGCACGCTCTACGTGGAATACACCGTCCATGCCAATCAACCGGACGTCACCGGGTTGCCCGGCTCCGCGCGCAGCAACGCCGACTTCATCCAGACCCCCGGCAGCGAGATCGGCTTCAAGGGCGAAGAAAAGCTGGGCGGCGGTCTGTCCGCCTGGTTCCAGTGCGCGAGCACTGCAGACGTTCGCGGCGACAGCCAGAACGGCTGGTGCAGCCGGAACAGCGCGGTCGGCCTGAAAGGCGGCTTCGGCAACGTGTTCGTCGGCGTGTGGGACACCCCGTTCAAGCGCACCGTCAGCCCGACGGCTGTCGGCGGCAACGACACCGGGATCTGGGGTACGGCATTCCTGCTGCTGGCCGATTCGACGACCGATGCAGTCGGCGGCAACCGCCTGTCGTTCAAGCGTCGCCAGAAAGACAGCATCAACTACGACAGCCCGAACTTCGGCGGCTTCCAGGTGATGGCGGCTTTCACGTCGTCGCAGCCTTCGACCGCAACTCTCGCCTCGGCGAGCAACGCCAAACCCCGCGTCTATTCGCTCGGCACCCAATACAGCGCAGGTCCGCTGTACGTCTCGGCAGGCTTCGAGCGTCATACCAACTTCCAGAGCGCAGCCGCGCTCACCCCGGCTGACACCAAGGACAACGCCTGGCACATCGGCGCCGCCTACACCTGGGGCCCGGTGCGCGTCGGCGGTCAGTACACCAAGCAGAAGTTCGACGCCGTCGCGGGCGCCGGCGGCGCCAGCGCCGACATCCGCGTGAGCGCGTGGCACGTCGGTGTGGACTGGAAGATCGTCGGACCGCACGGTCTGCGTGCTTCATTCACCCAGGCGCGCGACGTGAGAGGCCCCGGCGCAGCAATCGCGCCGGCCCTGACGAACATCGTCGGACCGGGCTCGGCCAGCTCTCTCGCGATCGGCAACGCTTCGGGCCCGGGCTACCGTCCTGCTCCCGGCGGCGACACCGGTGCGAACCTCGCCACGCTGCGTTACGTGTACACCTTCTCGAAACGCACCGAGTTCACGGCCGGTTACGCGCGCCTGGACAACGACACCAACGCAGGCTATCGCCTCGGCGGTCTCGGCGGTGCGGTCCGCGCAGGCTCGAACGAAGACGCGTGGGCAGTCGGCATTCGCCACACGTTCTGATCTGAAGTCGGTCTGAAGTATGCGGGGGCGGCAGTCGCGATGGCTGCCGCCCCCGCACGCGTTGTAAGCTCCGCGAAGCGTCACGCGCGCGGGTCTCTTTCGTGACTCGCTTCCCCCTTTTTTACGCTCGGGTTAAGCTCGCTCGCGAAGCGCGGGAGGAGCGATGGATTGTGAGCTGTGCAACCGCACCGGCGGTGAGCTGCTGTGGCGCGACGAGCGCTGCAGGGTCATACATGTAGCCGAGCGCGGCTATCCGGGTTTCTGCCGCGTGGTGTGGCAGGCCCACGTCAAAGAGATGACGGACCTGTCCGACGAGGACCGTCTGCACCTGATGGAAGTGGTGTTCGCGGTCGAATCGGTCCTGCGCGAGCTGCTCGCGCCCGACAAGATCAATCTCGCGACCCTCGGTAATTTGGTCCCGCATCTGCACTGGCACGTCATTCCGCGCTACGCGGACGATCCCCATTTTCCGCAACCGATCTGGGCTGAAGCAAAACGCCCTGCCGGTGACGTCGCGCGCGAAGCCGATACCACGGCGCTCGCGAGCGCGCTCGCTGCGGCGCTCGACTGATATTATGGTGAAGGGTGAATGAGTGAAGGGTGAAGGGTAAGCGCCCGCGGTACTCCCGTGCGGCGCGTCGATGTCCATTTTTGTACATCCCAAGCTTCACCTCCACTTTCGCCCTTCACCCTTCACCCCTTCACCCTTCACTCCTTCACTCCTTCACCCTTCACCCCACCATGCCCACCCCCACCCCCACCGGAATCACTCTCCACCAGAAGTCGCAGGTTCTCGAGATTTCGTACGCCGACGGAAAGACTTTCCGGCTCCCTTCGGAATTCCTGCGCGTCTATTCGCCTTCGGCCGAAGTGCGCGGGCACGGGCCGGGACAGGAGGTGCTGCAGGTCGCCAAGAAAGACGTGAAGATCGCCGCGGTCGAGCCGGTCGGCCAGTACGCGATACAGCTCAGGTTCTCCGATGGGCACGATACCGGCATCTACTCGTGGGATCTGCTCTACGACTACGGCGAGCGCCAGGACACGATGTGGCAGCAGTATCTCGGGCGCTTGCGCGAAGCCGGCGCGAGCCGGGAAGGTTGAAGGGGAAATTCTTTGCCGCCGCCGAACGGACACAGGTGCCGCTGCGGCGGAACCCGCACGACAGCCATCGGCGTGTATCGGCTGCTTAAAGGTTTTGATTTGGTTTCGAGATGAAAACCACTGATTTCGGTTTCCAGGAAGTCCCCGAGGAAGAAAAAGCGAAGCGCGTCGGCGGGGTGTTCGACTCGGTCGCGCGCCGCTACGACCTGATGAACGACCTGATGTCGCTCGGGCTGCATCGGGTGTGGAAGCGCTTCGCGATCGAGCAGAGCCGGGTCCGCCCCGGCGAGCGGGTGCTCGATGTCGCGGGCGGCACTGGCGACTTGACTCGCGAGTTCGTGCGCCGCGTCGGAGACACCGGCAGCGTCGTGCTGACCGACATCAACGGCGCGATGCTCGGGGTCGGACGCGATTCGCTGATGGACGAAGGCATCGTCGTTCCGGTCGCGCAGTGCGACGCCGAGCGCCTGCCTTTTCCGAGCGACACGTTCGACTGCGTCACGGTCGCGTTCGGCCTGCGCAACATGACTCACAAGGACGTCGCGCTCAAAGAGATGTACCGCGTATTGAGAGCCGGCGGCCGCCTCGTGGTGCTCGAGTTCTCGCGCGTGTGGAAGCCGCTGGCGCCGCTTTACGACGCGTACTCTTTCCAGGTGCTGCCGCGCCTGGGAAAGGCGGTCGCCGGGGACGCCGACAGCTACCGCTATCTCGCGGAATCGATCCGCATGCATCCCGACCAGGAAACGCTCAAGACGATGATGCAGCAGGCCGGTTTCGATCACGTCGATTACTTCAACCTGTCCGCAGGAATAATCGCGCTGCACAAGGGCGTCAAGTACTGAGGCGGGAGGCGGGAGGCGGGAGGTGCTGACAGGTGATAGTCGAGACGTTCAGGCGGTTGTGTAGCGCAGGCGCCCTCGCCTGCAGCCTTTTCGCGTGCGCACTGTTGCCGGGGTGCACGACCCCGCCTGAAGCCGCGCCGCCTGCCGGGGCCGTCACGGTTCCGGCGCCGACGGTCCGCCAGGGCCAGTTCTGGGAATACGCGGTGCGCGACGCGTATACCGGCTTGCCGCGAGGTCTATATCGCTATTCGGTCGCGCGCGCCGACGAGAATCGCATCGTGGTCGACGTCTTTCGCGAAGGCGAGCGCATCGACACCTTCGTTTACGCCGCCGGCTGGAACGGCCTCGAGCATCCGCTGCCCAACCTCCAGCGCTTCCGCTTCGACCCGCCTTTTCCCGCCTACGAGTTTCCGCTGTATCCGGGCAAGAGCTGGCGGCGCGTGGTGCGCTCGACCGACCCTGCGACCGGCAGGCGCTACAACACTCACGTGCACGCGAGCGTCGGCGGGTGGCGCCGCATCAGGGTGCCCGCAGGCGAGTTCGACGCGCTCGAAGTCAGGCGCTACGTCTACGCCGGCAACGCCGAATTCTTCCAGTTGCAGGAAGAGATCGTGCAGGTCGACTGGTATGCGCCCGAGCTCGGTTATGTGGTCGCAAGCGAAAGCAATTCGAGCCACATCGACACGTCACGCAGCGGCGGCGGCAGGGGCAGGCCGCTGCGCGTGCGCGGCGACTGGCTGATCGCGGAGCTCGTGCGCCGGGGGGCGCAGTGAAGTAATCGCACTGGCGGAGGGACGTGTCATGACGATCGAACGTGTTCTTGCGGCGCTCGCAGCATGCCTTTTCATCGGCGCTTGCGCCGCGCCGACGACCTACGTCCCGGCCGGTGCGCCCGCGGCGACCGACGCGCCGCAGGTGAAGGCCGGCGATTACTGGGAATACGCGGTGCGCGACGGCTGGACCGGGCTGCCGCGAGGCATTTACCGCTACGAAGTCTCTCGCGCGGATGCCGATGCCGTCATCGTCGAGCTCACCAACGACGGCAGGCCGCTCGATACGCTCGTCTACGCGCCGGGCTGGAACGGCCGCGAGCTGCCGCTCACCAACACCCAGCGCTTCCGCTACGAGCCCGCCTATCCCGCGTACGCCTATCCGCTCGCGCCGGGCAAGCACTGGAACCGCGTGCTTCGATCGACCGACGTCGCGACCGGGCGCAGCTTCAACACCCACGTCGCTGCGACCGTGCTCGGCTGGGAGCGCATCCGCGTCCCCGCGGGGGAGTTCGACGCCCTGAAGATCCAGCGCTCGGTTTTCGCCGGCAACATGGAAGGCAACCACACGCAGGAAGAGATTACCGAGACCGACTGGTACGTCCCGAGCGTGCGCCGCGCGGTGCGCACCTCGGCGAACTCGGAGCATTTCGACACCTCCCGGGGCGGCGGCGACGGCGGGGAATACCCGTTGCGCGTCAGGGGCGATTACCTGATTTCTGAACTCGTCGGCTACTCGCGGTAGCCGGTCTGCGCTACCTCAACTAGCCTATAATCCTGCGGTCACTCCAAGGAGGAGAATTTCATGCGTAAATTACTCAGCATTTTCGTCGCGATGATCGGCTTGTCGCTGATCGCGGTCGACGTCGAGGCCAAGCGCGTTGGAGGCGGACGCAGCGTCGGCACGCAGCGCTCGATCACTCCGCAGCAGGCGGCGCCGAAAGCCCCTGCCCAGCAGCAGGCCACACCGAACGCGCCGGCATCGGCCCAGGGCGCAGCCACCGCGCCCCCGCCGAAACCCGCTTCCGGAATGAGCAAATGGCTCGGACCGCTGGCCGGCCTCGCGATCGGCGCCGGACTCGCATCGCTCTTCATGGGCAACGGCCTGGGCGGCGCGCTCGGCGGAATCCTGCTGATGCTCGCGATCGTCGTCGGCGTCGTGTTCCTCATCCGCATGTTCCGCGGCCGCGGCGCGCAACCGCAGCAACAGCCGCTGCGCTACGCCGGTGCGACCGCTTACGGCGGTGTCGAGCCGACCGCGTCCCCCGCTCCGGCGCCCGCACCGTCATACTCGGGCGGTGGAGCGGCGCCTCATTCGATCGCGGCGACGACTTCATCGGCGGCCCCCGCGGCAGCGCGCCGCTGGCCGGCTGATTTCGACGCCGACGAATTCGCGCGCCACGCCAAGGCGAACTTCCTGAAGGTTCAGGACGCGCACGACCGCCGAGACCTCACGGCGATCCGCGACTTCCTGACCCCCGCGCTCGCGGCCGAGATCGAAGCCGACATGCGCGCGAGCGGCGAGGCGCCGCAGAAGACCGAAGTCGTCACGCTCGACGCCGAAGTGCTCGACGTCGTCACCGAGAACAACCTGTACATCGTCAGCGTGCGCTTCTCGGGGCTGATCCGCGAAACGCCGGGTACCGACCCGCAGCCTTTCAGCGAGATCTGGCACCTGGAGAAACCGCTCGACGGCCGCAGCGGCTGGCAGGTCGCCGGCATCCAACAGGCCTGATTATCCGATTCAGGTTCACAGTCCCGGGCCGCGGCCCGGGTTTTTTTTATGCTGGAGTCCCTCACCCTACCCGCCATCAACCGCCTGCTGCGAGCGAACGCGTGGGCGCTCGATAAGCTGCGGCCGCACGCCGGCAAGATCGTCGTCGTGAGCTGCCTTCCGCTGCAGGTTCGAGTGATCGTCACGCCGGAGGGCGCGCTCGCACGCACGAGCGGCAACGAAGCGGCCGACGCTTTGATCGCGGTCACTCCCGGACTCGTGATGCGTGCGGCGGCGCGCGACCCGGACGCGTGGCGCGATGCGAAAGTCACCGGCGACGTGGAGCTTGCGGCGGCGGTCGATTACGTCGCGCGCAATCTGTCGTGGGACTTCGAGGAAGACCTGAGCCGCGTCTTCGGCGACGTGGCCGCGCACCGCATCGGCACCGCGGCGCGGCGCCTCGACCGGTGGGGCCGCGAGACCGCGCTCAACCTCGCTCACGCCGCGGCCGAATACGTCACGTTCGAGAGCCCGCT
>JAQGNC010000641.1 GCA_028292065.1 Betaproteobacteria bacterium | reverse complement strand
CTGAACTGGGTGCGCGCGATGTCGACGACCGCGGGATTGATCTCGTAGAAGCGGTACACGTCTCCCGGCCTGCCGTAAGTCGCGAGCGTTCCGGTCCCCAGACCGATCACCGCGACGCGCAAAGGCCGGGTACCGAGCGTTCTGATCGCCAGCCCGACGCCCGACGACGGGCCGTAATAGCTCGTCGGCTCGGTGCGGCGTTTTCCGCTCAGGTACTGCTCGCCGTGCATGATCACGCCGTGCATCAGGCGGCGCACCGCGTCGTCGCCCGAGCCGGTGTCGCGCACCCTCAAGGTCCCGTAGAAGTTGCGCTTCATCACCAGCGTGTTGCGCGAGAGCGAGTCGACGTAGTGATAGACGTGATAGGCGGTAAACCCGCCGGCGCACACCACGAGCAGCGGCACGAAAAGCGGCATGCGGCGCACCACGTAGACCGCGAGCAGCACCGTCACCACGAGCCCGGCGCCGAATTCGTAATACGTGTTGAAAAAGTGCGGCGCGACGAAGCCGACGAAAAACCCGCCGAGCGCGCCGCCGAGCGAGACCATCAGGTAGAAGCTCGTGAGGTAGCGCGGGGCGGGCTTCATGTTCGCAAGCTCGCCGTGAAAGAACATGCACGCGACGAACAGACCGGCGCAGAACAGCGCGATCGCGTGCTTGATGTTGCTCAGGCCCATGTCGCCGTTGAGCGCCCACGCCATCGCGCCGACGCCGACGAGCAGCGGCCCCAGAAAAAGGCCGCGGCGATACCAGCCGCGGCCTTCGAAGGACAGGATGAAAGTGATGAGATAGATCGTGAGCGGCAATATCCACAGGAACGGCACCGACGCGACGTCGTGCGTGATGTGGTTGGTCACCGCGAGCAGCATGAACGAGCCCATGGCGGAGAACACGAGCCACAACGCGAAATCTCCGGCGGTCGGTTTCGCTCCGCCGTCGGCGGCCGGCGCAGTCGCCGCGGCAGGGGACGGTGCGCCCGCGCGCAGGCTGTAGACCGCTGCGGCCGCGCACAGCACGGCGAAGACGCCGTAGCCGATGCTCCAGCCCGTCGACTGCTGCACCGTGGTGACCCACGGCTCGAGCACGAACGGATAGCACAGGAGCGCGAGCAGCGACGCGAAGTTGGACAGCGCGAACAGGCGGTAAACGGTGCCCGCGGGGAACGTGCGCGCGAACCACGCCTGCACCAGCGGGCCGGTGGTCGACAGCAGGAAGTAAGGCAGGCCTATGGTTGCCCCGAGCAGCCCGAGGATGCGCCAGGCGGGTTCTTCCTCGCCGCCCGGTTTCCACGAGGGGTCCGCCAGTATTGGGAGCGATACGAGGCTCACCGCAAGCAGCGCGATGTGCAGGATGGCCTGGTGCCGCGGCTTCATGTGACGCGTGGTCCAGTCCGAGTACGCGTAACCGAAGAGCAGCAGGAACTGGAAGAAGACCAGGCACGTCGTCCACACCGCCGCGGACCCGCCGAACCACGGCAGGATCTGCTTGGCCATGACCGGTTGCACGAGGAAGAGCAGAAACGCGCTCGTGAATATGGTCAGCGCGTAAATAATCATGATGCGCAATGCCCCACTTTTAGAGTCGGGGCATTATACGGGGAGGCGGGAGGGGTGAGGCGTGAGGCGTGAAGGGTGAAGGGTGAAGGGTGAAGGGTGTGGGTGAAGCGGCGAGGCGCTCGCTTCAGCGGTTGGCGAGGGCGAGCAGCGCGGCGGTGAGCACGCGCGCGCCGGCGGCGAGGTCTTGCGGCGTGGCGTTTTCGGCCTCGTTGTGGCTCACGCCTTTTTCGTACGGCACGAAGATCATGCCCGTCGGGCACACCCGCGACATATACATCGCGTCGTGGCTGGCGCCGGAAGGAAGCCGGAGGCTCGCCACGCCGAGCTCGTCGGCTGCGTGCTGGATGGTGTCTACGACGCCGGCGTCGAACACGCACGGATCGTCGTGCAGCGTCGCGGTGACTTTGACTTCGCACGGCGTGGCGGCTTTGCGCGCGAGCGGCTCGACCGCTTCGCCGAGCCTGCGGATCGTCGCAGGATCGGGGTGCCGGATGTCGACCGAGAACAGCACGTGACTCGCGACCGAGTTGGTCGAGTTGGGCGTGACCAGCATGCGTCCGACGGTAAAGCGCAGCACGTCGTCCGGGTCCGCGGTGAGCTCGTGGAGCGCGTTGATGATACTGATCGCCGAGCGCACCGCATCCCGCCGAACGCGCAGCGGGGTGGTGCCTGCGTGCGCGGTCTCGCCGAAAACTTCGACGTTGAACCAGCGCAGGCCCTGGATGCCGGTGACCACACCGACGGTCTTGCCCTGCATCTCGAGCAGCGGCCCCTGCTCGATGTGCGCTTCGATATAGCCCGCAGCGGGCGTGTTGAGCTCGCGCGTTCCCGCTTCGGGCGTCGCTTCGAGCGTTGCCGCAAGCGCGTCTTTGAGGACGATGCCGTCGTTGTCGGTGACGTCGGCGAAATCGTCGATCGAGCGCGCCCGCGTGTGCACCGCCGAGCCCATGGTGCACGGCCCGAAGCGGCCGCCTTCTTCGTTGCTCCACGCGACGAGCTCGATCGGGCGTCGTGTCTTCAATCCCGCGTCGTCGATCGCCTCCAGCGCTTCGAGCGCCGCGAGCACGCCGTAGATGCCGTCGAAGCGGCCGCCGCGAGGCTGGCTGTCCATGTGACTTCCGGAGAGCACCGGCGCGGCGCCCGCGTCGAGTCCCGGACGCCGCACGAAGAGGTTGCCGATCGCGTCCATCGTCACTTCGAATTGGCGCGCCTGCGCCCACGAGAGCAGGAGCCGCCGCGCGCGGATGTCTTCACCGGAGAAAGCGGCGCGATTCACGCCGTTGCCGGGAATGGCGCCGATCTGCGCCATCTCCTCATGGCGCCGCCACAGGCGCGCTTCGTCGACGCGCTCGACCGCTTCGCGGGTGTCTTCCCTCATTCGATCCTGACGCCTGCGGTGCGCACGACCTTGCCCCATTTGGCGACGTCGGAGCGCACCCGCTGCGCGAGCTGCTCGGGTCCGCCCGCCACGACGAAACCGCCCACCGAGAGCAGGCGGTCTTTCACGTCCTGCAAAGCGAGCGCTTTCTGGACGTCGGCGTTGAACTTGGCGATCACCTCGCGTGGCGTGCCGGTCGGCACCATGAGGCCGAACCACGAATCAGCCTCGAAGCCTTTCAGCGATTCGCCGATCGTCGGCACTTCGGGCAGCGCCGGCGAGCGCGTCGAAGAGGCGACGCCGAGCGCACGGATACGCCCGGCCTTGATGAACGGCAACGCCGAAGGAATGCTGTCGAAGAAAAGCGCGACCTGGCCGGACATCAGGTCCGACAGCCCCGGCGCGCTGCCTTTGTAAGGCACGTGCAAAGCGGTGAAGCCGCCCATCTGCTTCAGGAGCTCCTGTTCGAGATGCGACAGGGTGCCCGAGCCTTGCGAGGCGAAATTGAGCGCGCCCGGCTGAGTCTTCGCGAGCGCCGCGAGCTCGCGCACGTTGCGCGCGGGGAGCGTCGGGTGCGACACGAGGATGTGCGGGACGTTGCCGACGAGGGATACGGGCTGCAGGTCCTTTTCCAGGCTGTAGCCGAGCTTCGAATAAGTGCTCATGCCGATGGCGATCGACGTGACCGGAAGCATGACCGCGGTATAGCCGTCAGGCGCTGCTTTAGCCGCGAGCTCGACACCCAGGTTGCCGCCCGCGCCGGGCCGGTTGTCGATGACCACCTGCTGGCCCCATGCCTCGCCGAGCTTCTGTCCGACGGTGCGCGACAGGAGGTCCGCGGCGCCGACCGGCGGGAAAGGCACGACGATGCGCACCGGCTTGGCCGGATAGACGTGGGCGTAAGACGAACCGGCGGCAAGCGCGCCGCAGAGCAGTAAGAGCGAAAAGCCACGCATGTAGAAATCCCGATCGAGAACTGATGAGCGCGCACCTTACTGCGGAGTCGCCCCGCCCGCTACCGAAGCCTCAAAGCAGTGCGCGAGGCACTTCGGCTGGGCGCTGTTTCGGGGGTGACAGTAGCACAGGCCGCGTGAACCGCGGCTCCACCTGCGCGCCGCCATCAAAGCAGACAAGGAAGGGCGAGCCCGAGGTGACGCCGCGATTCAAACCCGGGACAGACCCCACAAAACAAAACCGGGCAAAACCGGGGTCTGTCCCCGGGGGTCTGACCCCGGCTTTTTGGGGTCAGACCCCAGGTTTGACGCTCGGGTCAGACCCGAAAGCCCGCGCGCGTGCTCAGGCCGCCGCGAGGAGCTTCGCGATCCGCGTCGCATCCTCGAGCTTGTCGAGACCGAGCATCGCATCGCGAAGCTGCTCGACCTGGGACTTCGGCAGCGCGCGGCTCGCGAGCTTCTCGAACTTCTCCACGATGTCCGCTTCGGACGCGAACCGGTATTCGCTGCCTCGCGCGGACTCCACCGTGCGATCCATGCGCGTGCCGTCCTTCAAGTGAAGCTCGACGCGGACCATGTGCCTGAACTTCGGGCCTTTCTTCGTGATCTCGGCGTCGTGATGCACTTCGACGAGCTCGCCGTACGCCATGCGCTGGGGGTCCGCGACTTTGTCTTCGGTGAACTGTTCGGCGCTGCAATCGCCTTCGAGGAGGTATGTGCCGACGCAATACGGCAGATTGAGCTGCGCCGAGGTGAGACCCTGCGGCACGTATTTCCAGCCGACGTGGTCCATCGTCACCTGCGAGCCGCGAACGACGACCTTCGCAACCTCATCCGCCTGGTACGGGCGCTCGGTCTGCATGTCGCGCAGCGCGTCGAGCGTGGTGTGATTGCTGCCGACGCACGCGTAGAACTTGAGCGCGACGCCCATCGTCTGCCACACCTCGCCGAAACCCGCGGTGAGCTCTTTCAGATCGAAGCGGTCGGTCGAGCGCGAGAAAGTCGTGCAGTAGCCGCCGTATTCGCTTTCGAGCACGTTGACGATGCCGGTGAAACCGGCTTGCGCGAAGAGCGCGCCGTACAAGCCCGACTGCGACGAGCGGCCGGCGTGCATGCGTTTGACCATCGCGCCGTATTGCGCCGCCATGAGCCCGGCGGCCTGGGTGCCCGCGATGCCGAGCGCGTGGACGGTTTTGTGGACGTCGAGGCCCAGCGCGCGCGCCGCGCCCGAAGCCGCCGAGAACACGCCGAGCGTCGCGCCGGAGTGCCAGCCTTGCGCGATGTGCTCGGGTCCCATGCACAGACCGACGCGCGGCCCGATCTCGTAACCGGCGACTGCGGAAGCCAGGAAATCCTTGCCGCTCATGCCGGGTTTGAGCTCGGTGACTGCGATCAGCGCGGGAAGCACGACCGCGCCCACGTGCAGCACGCCGGCGCGATGCACGTCGTCGAGCTCGAAACCCTGGACCTGGGTACCGTTGACGAGCGCGGCGTGCGGGGCGGAAAGCTTTCTATCGGTGCCCCATACCGCGCACGCGCGAGTCGTATCGATCTCGCCGAGTGTGTCCTGGAGGATGCGAGTCCATGGGAGGTCGGCGCCGTAGAGCGCGCAGCCGAGAGAGTCCAGCATGAGCAGCTTGATGCGGCTGCGAACGTCTGCGGGGATCGCGTCGTACTCGAGTTTGGAAACGAACTCCGCGATGCCGCGGGTGTAGGGATTGTCGGTGGACGCTTCATGCGCCATGGGGTGCTCCTTGGATTACAGCAGCAACGCGAAGGACGCGAAGGAAAAACAAATAATGCAAGAAAGGATAGACACCAAAGCCGCGGATCGATCCGCCAGCCGGCGCGCCATGCTGGCATCAAATTCCC
>JAQGNC010000631.1 GCA_028292065.1 Betaproteobacteria bacterium | reverse complement strand
GACTTGGCGTAGTACGGGGCGAGCACTTTCAGCGCGTCGCGGCCCGCAGCGTTCAGCTTGCCGCGTTTCTGCAGCAATTCGAGCTGCTCGTAATCGTGGCGCAGGCGCGGCTCGGCGACGGGCCACGCGAGCACGTCGTAGGCTTCACCGCGAGCTTCCGATACCGCGAGGGACTCGAGGAAGATGCCGCCGGCTTCGTCGATCTTCCCGCGGTTGAGCGATTCGAGCGCGCACCAGTAGAGCGAGTCGACGTCGCCGTGGACCTGGGTTTTGTACTTCGTCGCCAGCGCCTCGAGCTCGGCGGTCTCGCCGGCCATCGCGTGGATCTGGGCGAGCGCGCGCGTCGCTTCGGTCAGGCCGGGGTCGAGCGCGAGCGCCTTGTGATACGCGGCGATCGCCTGCGCGCGGTGCTCGAGTCCGGTGCAGGTCTTGCCGAGCTCGACGTAGAAATCGGGCTCGACTGCATTCGGGTCAGGGAGCTTTTCGTATGCGGCAAGCGCCGCATAGTGATCGCCGAGCCGGTTCTGGCAGCGCATGATCTGCAGCAGCGCGGAATGCGACCCCGGGTTGAGGGCGTTCGCACGGCGCGCGTTGCCGAGCGACTCGTGAAAGTTGCCGTCCTCGTAGTTCGAAACGCTCAAGGCGACGAGCGCGCGATAGTCGTCGGGATCGGACGCGAGCACGGCGCACGCGTAGCGGTAGGCGAGGCGCCAGCTTTTCGCGGCGACGGCGATCTCCGCCATCATCGTGAGCAGCAGGGTCTCGCCCATCGGCGGGTCTTCCCAGCGGGCGCCGATGTAAGTCTCGGCTTCCTCGATCAACCCGGCCTTCTGCAGCAGCAGGAGATAGATCGCCGACGCATCGTGCGGCGCTTCCGGGTTCGCCGCGGCGGTTCGCGCCAGCGACAACGCCCGCGCATCGTTGCCGCCGAGCAGCATGTCGCCGGTCGCCTGCGCGACCTGGCGCGCCCATTCCTTTTTCCACGGGAAGGTCTGGCAGACGTGCGCGGCATTTTCGGCCTGTCCGCACACGAGCAGGCACACGGCCGCCTCGAAGGCGTCCTCGTCGGAGGCGGGAGGGCTCGCGGTGAGCTTCGCAATCGCTCCCGCACAATTGCCGGTCGAGCGTAAGCGTTTTATTTCGAGATAAGGCTTGGAGAGCATGAGCGTCGCATCAGTGGAAGGCGACCCGATTGTACCCTTCCGGTTTACCAGGGGCGCTTGCCTTCGGCCGCTAGCGCTGCCATCTCGTGCTGGAATTCCGGAGGGCCGAAAGCGGAAAAAGCCTGCTGGTTGGTAAACAGGCCTTTGTCGTCGACTTTCTGCTCCGAGTAGAGGAGGGCTCGCTGATAGCTTTGCGCATACTCCATCAGCCACTTCAGCGAGCGCGGCGGGATGCGCCGGCCGACGGGCACCGCGACGTCGACGGGCATTCCGCGCCAGCGCGTCTGGTCGTACAGCACGATCACTTTCGCGGTGTTCGGCTTCATCCACTCGGGCATGGGGCTGCCGTCCACGCGCCAGCCGCAGATGAAATGCACGCACGGGTCGACCGGGCGATTCGCGTAATCGTTGCAGCCCGAGCCGGTGCTGTGCGGACATTTGCGGCCGGGATGCACCGGCGTGCCGTTCACGCGGATCTGCAGCCAGCCGTCGCAGCACGCGGTGCACGGCTGGCATTCGCGGCCGCCTTTGATCTGGACCAAGAGAACCTCTCGAAAACGTCGCGTGGGGCACGCCCCGCGTTTAGGTGTCGGACGAAGCAGATTCAGGAGCGGGTAGAGCCTCGGAACTAACCGTAGTTCCCGAGGAGGTCGCGATGCAGAGCTGCGAGCGCATCGCGCCAATCCCCCTGCAGCGACTGCCGGTAAATCGTGAAACCGGGAAACCACGGCGATTCGCGCCCGCTGCGCAGCCATCGCCATTCGGCGGGCGCGGGGACGAGCACGCGCGCGGTCTTTCCCGCCGCGGCGCGCAGATGCATGTTGGTATTGCTGACGCCGACGTAGTCGTCGATTTCCGCGAGCAGCGCGAGCATGGCCTCGAGGTCGTCGTTAAGGGCACAAAGATCGTGAACCGGCCTGCCGAGCGTTTCCGAAAGCGTCGTGAGCTCGAAGGCCGCGGGTGCGCGCTGAAGCGCGACGAGCGTCCCGCCCACACCGTCGAGCGCCGCGGCGAGCGCTCGCAAATCGATCGACTTGTAGAGGAGCCAGTTCGACGCGCGCTGCTCTTCAGGCAGCGTGCCCGCACGCCACGTGACCCCGATGTACGGTGCGGGGCCGAGCGCCGCGAGACGTGCGCGCACCGCTGCGCTTTTGTCCGGGAGCGGCTCGATGCGCGCGCTGCGCGGCACCGGCGGCCAGTTGAGCTTGATGAGCCGGGGAAGCTCGCGCATCGGAAGCTGCGCGACCGGAGGCTCGGGCAACGCGCACGCCGGGCACTCCTCGAGCGCATGAGCGAGATCGCCGACGAGAATAAAGGCATCCGCCGGCGGCAAAGGCTCGGCCGCAGTGATCACGTTCGAGAGCGCAGGCAGCCTCAAAACGAGCGTCGCGATCTTCTCGCCGGCGCGATAAGTGAGCGTCGCGCCGCGGTCCGCGAGCGCTTGCGCGTAGCGCAGGAAGAAGAGCTCGTCGCCGAGTCCCTGCTCGCCGATCACGCACACGCGGCGGCCGGTCGGGTCCGCGAGTACGGACTGGGTGATCGGGATATCGGGATATTTCTGCCGGAACATGGCGGCATCGTGCCGCGCGCGATATTCAGTGAGCCCGTCGTGTATCGCGCCTTCGGCGAGCAGGGCGCCGCCGATGAGTTGCCCCGTCGCAGCGGGATCGGCACCGAGCGCGAGCGCGCGCGAGAAAGCTCTCAGGCCCTGCTGCGCCCGACCGGTTTCCATGTAGCTCATCGCGAGAGTCTCGCAAGCTTTCGCGGAGTCCGGTGCGATCCGCACCGCGTACTCGTAGCACGCGCGCGCTTCGAGCAGCCGGCTCTGCATGCCGAGCGCGGAGCCGAGCAGGCGGGCCGGCTCCGGCGCGTCGGGCGCTCTCGCCGTGAGCTCGCGCGCGACACCTTCGCTTTCGGCGAAGCGACCGAGATCCATCAGTACCGACGCGAGGTTGAAGTGCGCGATGAGCAAGCCCGGCGCGAGCCGGATGCATTCGCGGTACTGTTCCTCGGCTTGCGCGAACCGCAGCTTCGCGTGCAGCGCGCTGCCGAGGTTGTTGCGCGCCTCGGGCATGTCGGGGTCGAGTGCGACCGCTTTGCTGTAGTGGTCGATCGCTTCCTGCCGGCGCTGCTGGTCGCGCATGACGTTGCCGAGGTTCAACCATACGGCCGCATTGTCCGGCGCTCTGCGGGCGAGGCGCTCGAGCAACGCTTCGGCGTCAGCGAACTTGCGCTGCAGGGCGAGTGCGCTGGCGAGGCCGAGTTGTAACTGAAC
>JAQGNC010000625.1 GCA_028292065.1 Betaproteobacteria bacterium | reverse complement strand
GCCGCGCTTGACCACGATCGGGTGCTGCTCGGCTTCGGCGACCTGCGCATCGTCGATCGCGCCGAGCTCGCGCATGCGCCGCAACACGTAATGCTGGCGCAGCTGCGCGCGCTTCGGGTTGGCGATCGGGTTGTAGGCCGAAGGCGCTTTCGGCAGTCCGGCAAGCATCGCGAACTCGGCGAGGCTCAACTTCTCCAGCTGCTTGCCGAAATAGATCTGTGACGCGGCCGCGAAGCCGTACGCGCGCTGGCCGAGGTAGATCTGGTTGATGTAGAGCTGAAGGATGTCGTCCTTGGTAAGACTGGCCTCGATCTTGAACGCGAGGAGCATCTCGTTGAACTTGCGGGTGAGGGTGCGCTCCTTGGACAGGAAGAAGTTGCGCGCCACCTGCATCGTGATGGTGGAGGCCCCCTGACGCACCCCGCCGGACACGAAGTTCGACAGCGCCGCCCGCGCCACGCCGATGTAGTCGACCCCGCGATGGTGGTAGAAGCGCTCGTCCTCGGCCGCGAGGATCGCGTTGATCATCGGCTTCGGGACGTTCGCGATCGCCACGAACGCGCGGCGCTCCTCGCCGAACTCGCCCAGCAGATTGCCTTCGACGCTGTAGACGCGAAGCGGGATCTTGGGCTGATAGTCAGTGAGCACTTCCAGCGAAGGCAGCGTGGGATACACGATGACTGCGGCAAAAGCGACCAATATCACCCCGACCAGGAAGGTCGAGGCTACAAGTAATAGTGGAAATGACCACCAGCGGACCAACATCTTGAGGCCTACTTCTAACGGGAGAAAGTGATGCGAGGCGAGGACTTACGTGCGATACTGGTGAATATGCTGTAAGTTCCGCAGCGCGCCGCGGGAGGCGAGAAAGCGCAGGCGACCCGACGCATTATAGGGTCGTCTGGCTTCAAAAAGAATACGACAGGACATCCGTTTACTTGTCGTGGTCTTACTGCTAGCATTTAAAGTAAAATCTGGGCGAACAGCGCCATAGGCCTATGTTAAAAGGTAAATTCAGCTTCGACCCGGGTGTGCTCAAGTTCGACACCTCGTCGCTCGAACGGCTGTTCAAGCCGAAAGCGCCGCCCCTGATCGGCGCCGACCTGAGCTCGTCGTCGATCAAGATGGTCGAGCTCACCGAAGTCGGTCGCGGCCTCTACCGTGTCGAGCGCTACGCGATAGAGCCCCTACCCCGGGACAGCGTCGTCGAAGGCAACATCAACAACCTCGACGCGGTGAGCGATGCCTTGAAACGCTGCCACAAGCGCCTGGGCACCAACATCAAGAACCTCGCGCTCGCCCTGCCCAACGCGGCGGTGATCAGCAAACGCATATACGTCCCGGCCGGGCAGACCGAGGAAGAGCTCGAAGTCCAGGTCGAGACCGAAGCCAACCAGTACATCCCGTTTTCCCTCGACGAGGTCAATCTCGACTTCCAGGTTCTCGGCCCCGCGCCCAACAACGCCGAGGACGTCGAAGTCCTCATTGCCGCGTCGCGCAAGGAAAAAATCGAGGACCGCGTCGCCGCAGCCGAGGCTGCGGGCCTGAAGGCGACCGTCATGGACGTCGACCTGTACGCCGCACAAGCCGCATTCGAGCTGATGATGGGCGACACGGGAGAGGAAGGCAAAGACGAGAACATCGCGATGGTCGACGTGGGCGCGACCACGATGGCAGTGAATGTCCTTCGCAACGGGCAATCCATATACCTGCGGGAGCAGCCTTTCGGCGGCAACGAGCTGTCGCAGGAGATCCAGAACAAGTTCGGCTTGTCCGCCGACGAGGCGGAAGTCGCCAAGCGCGACGGCGGCCTGCCGCCCGAGTACGAGACCGAGATCCTCCAGCCTTTCGTCGACAAGATGGGGCTCGAGATCGCGCGCGCGCTGCACTTCTTCTTCAGCTCGACGCCGTACAACCAGGTCGCGCAAATCGTGCTCGCGGGCGGCTGCGCCGCGATACCCGGCGCGGACGAAGCGATCAGCCGCCGCACCCAGGTGCCGACGGTGGTCGCCAATCCTTTCGTGAACATGGACGTCTCGCCCAAGGTTAAAGTCAAAAGCCTCACCCAGGACGCGCCGTCGCTGATGGTGGCGTGCGGCCTCGCGCTGCGGAGATTCGATCCATGATCCGCATCAACCTGCTGCCCCACCGCGAGATCCGCCGGCGCCGGCTGCAGCAGCAGTATTTCGTCATGCTGGGCGTGGTGGCAGCCGTCGGTGTCGCGGTCGCGATGCTCGTTCACACCTCGCTCACCAACAGCTTCGAGAACCAGCAGAAGCGCAATGCGTACCTCCAGGCCGAGATCGTCAAGCTCGACAAGGAGATCGAGGACATCAAGAAGCTGAAGGAAATGACCGCTTCGCTGCTCTCGCGCAAGAAAGTGGTCGAGACGCTCCAGAGCAATCGCGCGGAAGTCGTGCACCTGCTCGACGAGCTCACGCGCCAGCTTCCCGACGGCGTGTACCTCAAGGGCATCAAGCAGCAGGGCAGCCGCGTCACGATCAACGGTTACACCCAGTCGCAGGCGCGAGTCTCGACGCTCATGCGCAACCTCGACGCTTCGCCTTACCTCGAGAATGCCAACCTGATCGAGATCAGGGCCGTTCCGCTCGGCACCTCGCGCATCAACGAATTCACGCTCGCGGTCAACATCGAGCGGCCCAAAACCGAAGACGACAAAACCGCCAAGCCCGCGAAGACCGCGGCGACGGGGACTCAATGACGCTCGACGATTTAAGGCGGCTCGATCCCAAGAAGATCGGCTCGTGGCCCGCAGGGCCGAAGTTCGGAACCCTGCTCCTGCTCCTCGTGCTGATCCTCGGCGCGGCGTACTGGTTCGACTGGAAAGACCAGTTCGACCGCATCGACGCCGAGAAAGCGCGCGAAGAGCAGCTCAAAGGCACGTTCGTCGCCAAGAAAAAAGAGGCGCTCGACCTGCCCGCGTACCGCAAGCAGCTCGAAGACATCGAGAAGCAGTTCGGCGCGCTGTTGAAGCAGCTTCCGGGCAAATCGGAGATGGACGCGCTGCTGACCGACATCAACCAGGCGGGCCTGGGGCGCGGTCTTCAGTTCGAGCTCTTCAAGCCCGCGGCGAGCGAAACGGTGCAGGAGTTCTACGCCGAGCTGCCGATCACGATCAGGATCAGCGGCAGCTACCACGACATCGGCGCTTTCGCGAGCGACGTCGGCAAGCTCTCACGCATCGTCACGCTGAACGACATCGCGCTGACGGCGAACAAGGACGGCACGCTGGTGATGGACGCCACGGCGAAGACCTTCCGCTACCTCGACGAAGACGAAATCTCGGCGCAGAAGCGCGCGAAGGACAAAGACAAGAAAGGGGCGAAGTGATGGGCGCCCGTTCGCTTGCCGCCATGGCCGTCACGATGCTCGCGTGCGTCGCGCTCGCCGCGTGCTCGGGCGAGGAGCACCACGACCTGAAGCAGTTCGTGAAAGACTCCGACAAGCTGCCGCACGGCAACATCCCGCCGCTGCCCGAGGTCAAGCCGTACGAGCCCTACACCTACAACGCATTCGATCTGATCGACCCGTTCAAGCCGCGCAAGATCGAGCCGCCGAAAGGCTCGGGCAGCGGCGCGCTCGCGCCCGACCTGAACCGCAGGCGCGAGCCGCTCGAAGGCTACCCGCTCGAGAACCTGCGCATGGTCGGCACGCTCGAGCAGAACAAGCAGATGTTCGCGCTCGTGAGAGCGCCCGACAACACGCTGTTCCGCGTGAAGAGCGGTAACTATCTCGGCCAGAATTTCGGGCGCATCGTCGCCATTTCCGAGTCCTCCGTGAAGCTGAAGGAAATCGTTCAGGACAGCGGCGGCAACTGGGAAGAAAAAGAACAGGTCCTCCTATTGACGGAGGAACAGGAGGCACGCAAATGACCGCCAGGACCCTTTCCATCGCACGCGCGCTCGCCGTCTTCGCGCTGCTCGCCTTCACCGGCTACGCGCACACGCAGAGCGCGCAGACCAACAGCATCCAGGCGGTCAACGTCTCGACCCAGTCGGGAGGGCGGATCGTCGTGCGCGTCACGATGAAAGACCCGCCGGCCAATCCGCCGGCCGGATTCACGATCAACAATCCGCCGCGGATCGCGCTCGACTTCCCGGCGACGAGCAACGCGCTCGGGCGCACCGTCCAGGACGTCGCCGAAGGCGACCTGCGCCGGATCAACGTCGTGCAGGCCGGGGACCGCACCCGCATGGTCCTCGAGCTCGGCCGCGCGGTCACTTACGACACCCAGATCGAAGGGCGCACCATACTCGTGACGCTCGCCGGGCCGGCCCAGACCGCGGCTGCCACGGCACCGCCCGCGATCACCCAGCACTTCGCCGAGCCGCGTCCCGGCGACGCCCGACACGCGCTGCGCGACATCGATTTTCGCCGCGGCCCCACCGGCGAAGGCCGCATCGTGGTCGACCTCTCCGACAGCCAGGTCGGCATTTCGGTGCGCACCCAGGGCCGCAGCATCGTGGTCGATTTCGCGAATACGACGCTCCCGCGCAACCTCGAGCGGCGCATGGACGTGACCGATTTCGGTACCCCGGTGCAGACCCTCGAGTCGTTCGCCCAGGGCGGCAACGCGCGGCTCACGATCCAGCCGCGAGGCAACTGGGAACATTCGGCGTACCAGACCGACAATCGCTTCATCATCGAAGTGAAGCAGGTCGTCGAAGATCCGAACCGCCTGGTGCGCCCGGGGTTCGTCGGCGAGAAGCTCTCGCTCAATTTCCAGAACGTCGAAGTGCGCGCGGTGCTGCAGGTCATTGCCGACTTCACCGGGCTCAACATCATCACGAGCGACACGGTCACCGGCAACCTCACCCTGCGCCTGCGCGACGTGCCGTGGGACCAGGCCCTGGACATCATCCTCCAGAGCAAGGGCCTCGACATGCGCAAGACCGGCAACGTGGTGTGGATCGCGCCGCGCGACGAGCTCGCCACGCGCGAGAAGCTCGCGCTCGAATCGCAGGCGCAGATCGCCGAGCTCGAGCCCACGCGCACCGAGACTTTCCAGTTGAACTACCAGCGCGCGATCGATTTCGCGAAGCTGCTGACCGATGACAAGCAACGCCTCCTCTCCAAGCGCGGCAGCGCCGTCATCGACCCGCGAACCAACTCGATCTTCGTGCAGGACACCCCGACGCGGCTCGAGGAAGTGCGCCGCCTCATCCGCAAGGTCGACGTGCCCGTGCGTCAGGTGATGATCGAATCGCGGATCGTCGAAGCGCTCGACACCTTCAGCCGCAACCTCGGCGTGAGGCTCGGCACGATGGACCTGAGCGGCGGCGCAGGGGCCGGCCAGGCGATCAGCGGCACCGGAAGCCGTTTCCTGGTCGGCGGCAACCTGCAGAGCACCGGTTTCCAGACCGGCCAGACGCCCAACTTCCCGACGAGCTTCATCCCCGACTCGCTCAGCGTGAACCTTCCCGCGCCGACGATCGGCGGCGTGCAGCCGGGCCTGTTCTCGTTCCTCCTGTTCAACGACCGCGGAACGCGCTTTCTCAACCTCGAGCTCTCGGCGCTGCAGGCCGACGGCCGCGGCAAGATCATCTCGAGCCCGCGAGTGATCACCGCCGACCAGGTCGAAGCGATCATCGAGCAGGGCACCGAGATCCCGTACCAGCAGGCGACCTCCAGCGGCGCGACCGCGGTGCAGTTCAAGAAAGCGACCCTGTCGCTCAAGGTGAAACCCCAGATCACGCCCGACGACAACGTGATCATGAGCCTGAACGTGCACAAGGACAGCGTCGGCACCCAGACCACCGCCGGCCCCAGCATCGACACCAAGCAGGTCACCACCGAAGTGCTCGTGGAAAACGGCGGCACGGTGGTCATCGGCGGCATCTATACGCAGGACGAGCGCACGACCGTCAACAAGGTGCCTTTGCTCGGCGACCTGCCGTACATCGGCTTTCTGTTCAAGCAGACGCTCAAGTTCGATAACCGCAACGAGCTCCTGATCTTCGTCACCCCGCGCATCCTCAAAGACACGCTGTGCGTGACGCCGTAGACGCCGCGTTTCGCGCGAGGCGAAGCGCCTCGCGCGCGTCGTGCTGACGGTGGTCGCGCGGCGATTCCGCTAAAATCGATTCATGTCGAGTAACCCTGCACCGGCGGGCGGCGGTACGCCGTCGAACATCTTTCTGATCGGCCTCATGGGCGCAGGAAAGACATCGGTGGGCAAGATGCTCGCGCGCCGCCTGGGGAAAACCTTCTACGATTCCGACCATGAAATCGAGCGCACCACCGGCGTTCGCATACCGGTCATTTTCGAGATCGAAGGCGAAGCCGGTTTCAGGGCGCGCGAGACCAGGATGCTCGCGGACCTCGCGGCAGCAAGCGACATCGTGCTCGCAACCGGCGGAGGCGCGGTGCTGGCGGAGGAAAACCGCAAAGTGCTCGCCGCGCACGGCACGGTCGTCTATTTGCGCGCCTCGCCGCAGGAGCTCTGGCAGCGCACGCGCCACGACCGCAACCGCCCGCTCCTGCAAACCCCCAATCCGCTCGGGAAACTCACCGAGCTTTTCGCCGAGCGCGATCCGCTCTACCGCCAAATCGCCAATATCGTCATCGACACCGGTAACCAGAGCGTGAGCAGCCTCGCTCACCGGCTCGAGCTGCGCCTCGCCCAGTTCTGCGGCGCGGACCCGGCGCCGAGCCCGACCGACCGCGGCCAGGACACCACATGCGCACCCTGAACGTCGAGCTCGCCGAGCGCAGCTATCCCATCCACATCGGCAGCGGGCTCATCGACCAGTCCGGGCTCATCACTGCGCACCTGAAGCAAAAGCGCGCG
>JAQGNC010000613.1 GCA_028292065.1 Betaproteobacteria bacterium | reverse complement strand
TGATCGCGGTCCATCGCGGCGTGAGCGTGCACTGTCACGACCTCGCCAAGCTCTATCGCCTGCTCGAGATCATCGGCCGCTGGTCGATGCTCGACATCTTCGTGGTGGCGATCCTCGTCACCCTCGTGCAGCTCCAGTTCGTCGCGAACGTGACGCCGGACAAAGGCGCGGCGGCGTTCGGCGCGGTGGTCGTGCTGACGATACTGGCGACGATGAGCTTCGATCCGCGTCTCATCTGGGACGCGGCGCGCCGCAAAGACATGCATGGCTGAGCCCGGCGACAACATCGAGATTCCGCGCGCGGTGCGTGTGCGCAAGCGCCGCTTCGCTTTCCAGTGGGTGTGGCTGCTGCCGGTCGTCGCCGCGGTCGTCGGCGGCTTCCTGGCGGTGCGCGCGATCCTCGCCGACGGCCCGACGGTCACCATCCGCTTCAAGACCGCCGAAGGCATCGAAGCCGGCAAGACGCGAGTCAAATACAAGGACGTCGACATCGGCATCGTGAAGAGCATCTCGCTCGGCGAAGACCGCACCGGCATCGTCGTCAAAGCGGATTTGTCGAAAGCCGCTGAAGACCTCGTCGTCCAGGACACCCGTTTCTGGGTCGTGCGCGCGCGTATCGCGGGCGGCACCGTGTCGGGCATAGGCACCCTGCTCTCGGGCTCGTACATCGGGATGGACCCCGGCAAGTCGACCGAATCGCGCAGGGAATTCGAAGGGCTCGAGACGCCGCCGGTCATCACCACGGGTCTCGCCGGCAAGCAGTTCGTGCTGCGCGCCGAGGACCTGGGCTCGCTCGACGTCGGTTCTCCGGTCTATTTCCGCAGGCTCGAAGCCGGGCGCGTCATCGCGTACGAGCTCGACAAGGAAGGCCGCGACGTGCTCGTGCGCGTCTTCGTCAACGCGCCTTACGATCGCTACGTCACGCCGAGCACGCGCTTCTGGCACGCGAGCGGGATCGACGTCGCGCTCGACGCGAACGGGCTGAAGATCAACACCGAGTCGCTCACTTCCATCGCCGTCGGCGGCCTGGCTTTCCAGACGCCCGACAACGCAACCCCGCAGCCGTCCGCCGCGGACAACGCCTCGTTCGTCCTGTTCAACGATCGGGTGCAGGCGATGAAGCCACCGATCACGATCACCGAGCACTACGTGCTCGTCTTCCGCGAGTCGGTCAGGGGACTGGGCATCGGCGCACCGGTCGATTTCCGCGGGCTGCTGGTCGGCGAAGTGCGTTCGATCGAAGCGGAATACGATCGCGCCAAGAAAGAGCTCGGCATGGTGGTGCAGATCGATTTCTACCCCGAGCGTCTTTTCCGCAACCGCCAGCGCGCGCCGGTTCCCGACGGCACGCCGGCGCTCACGCGCATGGTCGAGCGCGGCCTGCGCGCGCAGATGCGCTCGGCGAACCTGCTCACGGGGCAGCAATACATCGCCCTCGATTTCGTGCGCGGCGCGCAGAAAGTGAGCATGGACGTGACGAGATCGCCGCCCGAAATCCCGACGGTGGCCGGCAGCGCGCAGGAGCTGCAGACGACGATCGCCTCCATCGCGAAGAAGCTCGAGCGCGTCCAGTTCGAGGAGATCAGCGGGGACGTTCGCAAGACCCTGCAGACTGCGACCTCGACGCTGCAGACCGCGAGCTCGGTGCTCAACCGCGCCGATCGCGAGATCGTCCCCGAAGTGGCGGGCACGATGGTCGAAGCGCGGCAGGCGATGGTGGAAGCGCGCGAAGCGCTGGTGCAGGCGCGTAAAGCGCTGTCGTCGGTCGAGCGCACGCTGAAGGATGCCGAGCCGCTGCCGACGGAGGCGAGCGACGCCCTGCGCGAGATCGGCCGCGCCGCGCAGTCTTTCCGCGTGCTCGCCGATTATCTCGAGCGCCACCCGGAAGCGGTGATACGAGGCAAGAAGGAGGACAAACGGTGAGCGGTCGTGAAGTCGGTAAGCAAAGCGGTAGGCGTTGTGCTCGGCCGACACGCGAGGACAGCATCAGCGTTGTCGGTAGACGTTTCCCTCGCCCCGCTTGCGGGGAGAGCCGCGCAGCGGCGAGGGGCCGGGTTAGGGTGAGGGGTAGGCTGAGAGGCATGCTTACCGGCAGCCTGAGGGGCGTGCTCGCCGCAGGACTGTTGTTCCTCTGCGCCTGCTCGCTCGGCACGAGCCCCCCCGAGCGCTTCTTCACGCTCGCTTCCGAGCCCGCCTCCGCCGCGCCGGCAAGCGCCGACACCGCCGCCTATCTCGTCGTCGTCGGCCCTGTCACCATTCCCGAGATCGTCGACCGCCCGCAGCTCGTCACGAGCGCAGGCGCGAACCGCGTCGAGATCGCGGAACAGGCGCGATGGGCCGCGCCTCTCAAGAGCGAAATCCCGCGAGTCATCGCCGATCATCTCGCGCGGCAGCTCGAAGGCGCGCGCACCGCGACGTCCGACGAGCGCGGCGCCGGCGCGCCCGACTATCGCGTGATCGTCGACGTCCAGCGCTTCGATTCGTCCGCCGCCGGCGCGACGATCCAGGCGTCGTGGGCGATCAGGATGAAAGAAGGCCTTGCCCCGCTCACCGGCCGCTCGGTCGTCGCCGAGCCCGCCGGCGCCGGATTCGATGCGCTCGTCGCGGCGCACAGCCGTGCGCTCACAAGAGTCAGCAGCGACATCGCCGACGCGATCCGCGCGTCGCTTGGTAGCGCAGGCGCCCCGCCTGCAGCAGACGTGCGACGTTAAGTGCGCTGCAGGCGAGGCGCCTGCGCTACGCGGACCCGCTTTTGTAGCGCAGGCGCCCTCGCCTGCAGGTGCTTTTTAGCGCGGTCGGCTGCAAGTGGCTGCGCTACCCGATCATTCGGGTCTGACCCAGGTTTGATCGGGGGACGGCCCCCGGTTTACTCACCGCCACAGCGTCACGATCGCAAGCCCCACCACCAGCAGCAGCATCCCCGCGATCTCAATCCGGCTCACCCGCTCGCGAAACAACCGGTGCGAGACCGCGTAGCCGAAGAAGACTTCCACCAGCGCGAGGGTTCGAACGTGCGCCACGGGCTCTATCGCCATCGCGGTGAACCAGCACGCCGACGCGGTCGCGCCCATCAAGCCGGCGAGCAGAGACCTGCGCCATTCGCGGCACACCCGCGCGACGATCGCAGCGTCGAGCACGAGGAGCCAGCCGCCGAGCAGCACGGTCTGCAAGGCCTGCGCGGCGACCAGCGTGTAAGCCGCAGCCATCGGGAAGGCGGTGTCGCCGAGCGCGAGCGCGGCGCCGCGATAGCCGACTGCGGCGATGCCGAATCCCGCGCCGGACGCGATCCCGAGCAGCGCCGGGCGTGTGGTCCATCCTGCGACCAGGGTGCGCAGCGGGCGCTTGCGATCGATCGGCGAGAGCAGCATCACGCCGACCGTGCCGAACGCGATCGCCACCGCCGCAGCCGCGGTCAGCGGGTCGCCGAGAAAGAGCAGCCCGAACAGCGCCACCTGGATGACTTCGGTTTTCGCATACGCGGTGCCGAGCGCGAAATTGCGCTCGGCCATGACGCGCAGGAGCAATGCGGTGGCGCCGATCTGCGCGACCGAGCTCAACAGCACCCAGCCGCAGAAGACCAGATTCGGTGTCGGCAGCGCAAAGCCGCCGATGAATGCGACAGCCGCCAGCCACAGCAGCGCGAAAGGCAGCCCGTAAAGAAAGCGCACGAGCGTCGCGCCGAGCGTCCCCAGCAGCGGCGTGAGATGCCGCTGCGCGGCGTTACGCGAGGTCTGTGCGAGCGCCGCGCCTATCGTGACCGGAATCCACAACCACTCGGGAGCGACCAACCGCTAGTTCGCCTTGCGGTCCTTGTCGAGCTGCTCGCGATAAAGCTTTTCGTAGAGCTCGATTTTCTGGACGTAGCCGGCGGGATCGACGAAACGGTTCGGGTCGTACGCATCGCCGGGCTTGTACTTGGTGTGCAGGTTGAAGTGCCCCGCATGCGAAGACACCCACACGTCGGGCTTCATCTGCTTCTGCTTCTGGAGCGTGGTCGCGTACGCCTGGCTGATCTGCGCGAACGCGGGCATGAAGCTCACGTACACGCCGGGGTTGATGGTACCCATGTTGTCGATGAGCACGTTGTAGCTGCGACCGGCTTCCTGCGTCGTATAGGTGAAGCTCGTCGCCCCCTTGGTGTGCCCCGGGTGGTGGTGCGCCGTGAGCTCGACTTCGCCGAGCCTCACTTTGTCGCCGTCCTTCAGCCTGCGATCGACTTTGACCGGCTCGTAGATCGAGCCGCGCCCCTGCGGGAAACGGAAGTCGTAACCGCCGCCGGTCTCGAGCAGCTCGGCGTCGTCCTCGTGCATGACCATCGACGCGCCGGTGATTCGCTTGATCTCCGCCATCCCGGCGACGTGATCCCAGTGCCCGTGAGTCGCAAGCAGCAGCTTGATGTCGGAGAACTTGAATCCGAGCGCCTCGATGTTCTTGCGGATCGCCGGCACCGAATCGTTGATCCCGGTGTTGATGAGGATGCTGCCTTCGCGCGTCGGGATGAGATAGACCGCGAGATCGTAAGTCCCGACGTAATACAGGTTGTTCAGTATCTTCACCGGCGGGAACGGCTTGACGTAGTCCGCGTTGGTGACCGGCAACTGCCGGAAAGTCGCCTGTGCGTTCGACGCGAGCGGAACTGCGGCGATCGACGCGGCGAAAACCGCAAGGAACAGGCGTTTGTAGCGCATCGCGGACTCCTCTCTCCTGGACTCGGCAGTATAACCGCCGCACAGCGAGCCGCTACGCGGCGGGTAGAAGCGCTGCAGGCGAGGCGCCTGCGCTACTCGTCACCGGCCGTCACGGGTCTACCGCAGTAGCCCATCACTTAGCAGCGCCGCATTCCCTCCCGCCGCCGCGGTGTTGATCGTCACGGTCTGCTCGACGCAGAAGCGCGGAAGGTAGTGCGGACCGCCGGCTTTGGGGCCGGTGCCGCTCAGGCCCTGCCCGCCGAACGGCTGAACCCCGACGACCGCGCCGATCATGCTGCGATTCACGTAGACGTTGCCCACGCGCGCGCACGCCGCGATGTGCTCGGCGCGGCCGTCGAGCCGGGTCTGCACGCCGAGCGTGAGACCGAAACCCAGGTCGTTGATCGATTCGACGAGCGCGTCGACTTCGCCGCTCCAGCGAAAGACCTGCAGCACCGGTCCGAAGATCTCCTCATCGGCGGATTGCACCGAAGCGATCTCGTAGATGCACGGCGCGATGTAATTGCCGCGCAGGGCCGCCGGCAGCTCGGCTTTCGCGACGAGGCGTCCGCGAACCGCGAGCGCCGCAAGCTGCGCGTCGAGCGTCGCGCGCGCCGACGCATCGATGACCGGTCCGACGTCGGTCGCAGGATCGGCCGGATCGCCGACGACCATTGCCGCGAGCGCGCCGGCGAGCATCTCGAGTACCGCGTCCGCGATCGCTTCGTGCACGCACAGCAGGCGCAGCGCGGAACAGCGCTGGCCCGTCGAGCGGAACGCGCTCGTGACCACCGCGTCGACGACCTGCTCGGGCAGCGCGGTCGTGTCGACGATCATCGCGTTGACGCCGCCGGTCTCGGCGATGAGCGGCACGAGCGCTCGCCGGTCATCGCCGAGCAGCGTGCGCGCGATGACCCGCGCGACCGCGGTCGAGCCGGTGAATGCCACGCCGGCGGTGCGCGGATGCGCGACGAGCGCGGCGCCGATCGTGTCTCCCGCTCCCGCGCACAGCGCCAGCGCGGCTTCAGGCACACCGCACTCGTGGAACAGATCGACCATCGCCGCGGCGATTGCGGGTGTCTGCTCGGCGGGCTTGGCCGCGGCGGTATTGCCGGTCGCCAACGCGGCCGCGACCTGTCCCGTGAATATCGAGAGCGGAAAATTCCACGGCGAGATCGCGACCCACACCCCGCGCGGGCGCAGGCGCAGCACGTTCGATTCGCCGGTCGGGCCCGGCAGCTCGCGAGGCGCCATGACACGCTGCGCTTCGAGCGCGTAATAACGCAGGAAGTCGACCGCCTCGCGCACTTCGGCGACCGCGTCGTCCCACGTCCGCCGCGCTTCCTTCACGATGAGCGCACAGAAAGCCGGCAGGCGCGCTTCGAGCAGGTCCGCGGTCCTGCGCAGGATCGCGCTGCGCGTGTCGACCGGCGTATCGGACCATGCGCCGAAACCTTCGTGCAATTCGCGCATGACCTCATCGACGCGATCCGGCGCGAGCGGCTCCACCGGCGGCAGCGTCTCGCGCCGATACGCGTCGATCAGCAGCGCACGGTCAGGCCGCACCGCGAGGTCGAGACCGGCACTGTTGGGGCGCTCACCGCCATAGAGCGCTCGCGGCAGGGGAAGCGAAGGGCCCGGCTCGACGTACAGCTTCGAGCGCACGAGTTCGGCCGCGCTCACGCGATCGTCGGCGAGCTGGTGTACGAACGAGGCATTCGCGCCGTTCTCCAGCAGGCGGCGCACGAGATACGCGAGCAGATCGCGATACTCGCCCACCGGTGCGTAGACGCGGCACGGCACGTCGACCGACGCGAGCACTTCGCGGTACACGCTCTCTCCCATGCCGTGCAGGCGCTGGAGCTCGAACGCGCCGTGCGAACCGGCCAGCTCGAGGATCGCAGCGATCGTCGCCGCGTTGTGGCTCGCGAACTGCGGATAGACGGCGTCAGGCGCAGCGAGCAGCGCACGCGCACACGCGAGATACGAGAGATCGGTGTGGTGCTTGTGCGTGAACACCGGATAGCCTTCGACCCCGAGCACCTGCGCGCGCTTCACTTCGGCGTCCCAGTAC
>JAQGNC010000597.1 GCA_028292065.1 Betaproteobacteria bacterium | reverse complement strand
AGCGGGGTCTTGCGCATACAGGCGCAGAGGTCAGATGCCGAGGATCTTCTTGGCCTTGCCGAGCGTATCCACCGACTCCTGGTGCTTGCCCGCCTTGTGCAGCGTCTCGCCGTCGGCGCGGAGCTTCTTCACCTCGGCCGACTGCGCATCCGAAAGCTTCGCTTTGGGCATCGCCTCGTCGATCGCTTTCATGTCGGCGGGGCAGTGAAACGCCAGCGCGCTGCTGCTGGCCAGGGCTAGGGCTGCTGCGATGACTGCGGTCGTTAGTCTCATGTCATGCTCCTCTGGTCGGTTGCTGCGAGTCCAGTGTAAGCCTGGGCGCCGGGCGCTACAACAGCGGCATCGTCTCGAAAGCTCCAGCCGCGTGGCGCGCCCAGGGGCGCACCGCTAGAATCGAGGCGCAGTGCAATCCGCCTCTCCAACTCCCCGATGACGACCCCGGTGCAGCTCACTCCCGCCGTCCTGAGCGAGCGCCTCGCGCGCGTCGCACCGCCGCCTGAGCCGCAGGACTTGCACATGAGCTTCATCCCCGAGGGCGCCAGAGCGGCCGAAGCGGCGGTGCTCGTGCCGATCGTCAACCGCGACGGCGCGCTGCAGGTGCTGCTGACGCAGCGCACGTCGCACCTGTCCGCTCACGCGGGCCAGATCAGTTTCCCGGGCGGGCGCGTGGAGATCGAGGACGCGAGCCGGGAGGACACCGCGCTGCGCGAAACCGAAGAGGAGATCGGGCTTGCGCGCACGCGCATCATGCTCGTCGGGCGCCTGCCCGTGTACGAGATCCCCTCGGGCTTCAGGATCACGCCCATCGTGGGCTGGGTCGAGCCGCCTTTCGATCTCACGCTCGACCCTTTCGAAGTCGCGTCGGTCTTCGAAGCCCCGCTCGAGCACTTCATCGACGCGGCGCGCTACCAGCGCCGCGAATACCGCTTCAAGGGCCGTCATCGTCATTACATGGCGATCCCTTACCAGGGCCGCTATATCTGGGGCGCGACCGCGGGAATGCTGTACAGCCTCGCGCGCATGCTGAACGCCGATCGTTGAGCACTTCGCTGTGCGTCGGGCATCGCTGCATGTGGCCGGCGGGTCGGTTGCCACCGCGCGGGTTCGCCGGTATAAAGAACCGATCATGAGCCGGGCATTCGTCAAGGAAAGCGACGACGACCACTCCGCGGGCGAGCTCCCGGAGCGGCCGCTGTCCGCGCACGTGAACTACGTGACCCAGAAAGGACTCGAGCTGCTGCAGGCGCGGGTGCGCGAGCTCGACGAGGCTCACGAGCAGTTGAAACCGCAGTCGGTCGAAGACTCGGAAGCGCGCCAGAAGCTGCGCGAAGTCGAGCGCGACCTGCGTTATTTCCGCTCGCAGCTCGAGACCGCGACGCTGGTCGACACTGCGAACCAGCCGCGCGACCAGGTGCACTTCGGCGCGATCGTCGATATCGAGGACGAGGAGGGGCTTGCACAACAGTTCAGCATCGTCGGCGACGACGAGGCCGACGTCGCGGCCGGCAAGATCAGCTGGGCTTCACCGCTCGCGCGCGCGATGATAGGCGCGAGGGTCGGCGACACCGTGATATGGCGCAGGCCCGCGGGCGAGGCCGAAGTCCATATCGTCGACATCCGGTATTCCTGACAAGACGCATTGAAGTTTCTCTCCTTACTCGCGGCACTGCTCCTCGAGCAGATGCGCCCGTTACGCGAGGGCAATCCCATCTACGGCAGCTTCGAGCGCTATGCGGCCCTGCTCGAGCGCCAGCTCAACGCGGGGCAGCAGCACCACGGCCTGATCGCGTGGCTGCTGGCAGTCCTTCCGATAGCGGTCGTCGTGGCCGCGGTGTACTTCGCGCTACACGCGGTGAGCCCCGTCCTCGGATGGATATGGAACGTGGCGGTGCTCTACGTCACGATGGGCTTTCGCCAGTTCAGCCACTACTTCACGCGTATCCTGCACGCGCTGCGCGAGCGCGACATCGACAAGGCTCGCGAGTATCTCTCGCGCTGGCGCGGCGAGCCCGCGTCCGAGCTCACGCCGAGTGAAGCGGCCCGCGTCGCGATCGAGCTCGCGCTGGTCGGCTCGCACCGCCACGTGTTCGGACCGATCGCCGCGTTTCTCGTGTTCGGCGCCGCGGGCGCCGTCATCTATCGCGCTTCGGCGATGCTCGCGGAGCTCTGGGGACGCCGGCGCGATCCGGAGTTCGGCGACTTCGGCGGCTTCGCGCAGAAAGCTTTCTATTTCATCGACTGGCTGCCCGCCCGCCTGACCGCCGCGAGCTTCGCGATCGTCGGCAACTTCGAAGACGCGGTGTTCTGCTGGCGCAATCAGGCGCGCGCGTGGGCGCGCGGCGCGCACGGCATCATCCTCGCGACCGGCGGCGGCGCGCTCGGGGTGAAGCTCGGCGACACCCTGCACCAGGACGGCAGCCTTAAATTCAGGCCCGAGCTCGGCCTCGGCGACGAAGCCGACGTCGATTACATGCAGAGCGCCGTCGGCCTCATCTGGCGCGCGCTGGTGCTGTGGATGTTCCTGGTATTCGTGGTCACGGTCGCGCATTCGCTGGGTTGATCGTTACGGAAAACGTCGGCCGCTCAGCGATACCCGGCAGCGGTTGACTGTGTAGCGCAGGCGCCTCGCCTGCAGCAAAAGACGGCTGCAGGCGGGGGCGCCGCGCTACGAAAGCTCAGTGGTAACCGGCATCTCCCCGCACTTTTCCTCGGAACACCCAGTACGACCACCCGGTGTAAGTGAAGATGATCGGGATCAGGAAAAGGGTGCCGATCAGGAGGAACGCCTGCGCTTCCGGGGCGCCGGCGGCTTCCCACAGCGTGAGCTTGTGCGGGACGATGTACGGGAACAGGCTCACGGCGAGTCCCGAGTAGCACATGAAGAAAAGCCCCATCGCCGCGATGAAGGGCGCGGCGTCGGCGCCGCGCTCGAGCGATCGCCACAGCCATAGCGCGAGCAGCGCGGTGATCACCGGCACCGGCGAGAGCCACAGCAGGTTCGGCCACGAGAACCAGCGCGCCGCGATGTGCTCGTGCATGAGCGGCGTCCACACGCTGACCATCACGATGAAGGCGAGCACTCCGAAGAGCGCGACTTTCGCCTGGCGCCGCGCCCAGTCGTGCAGGTCGCCTTCGGTCTTCATGATCAGCCAAGTGGCGCCGAGCAGCGCGTAGCCGAAGACGAGGCCGACGCCGACCGCGAGCACGAAAGGGTGCACCCAGTCGAAAGCGGTGCCCGCGAATTGCCGCCCCGACACCTCGAAACCCAGCACGAACTTGCCGAGCACGCACCCTTGCGCGAACGTCGCCACGAGCGAGCCGCCGAAGAAAGCGCGGTTCCAGTGCCTGCGGCTCGTGCGTGCGCTCGGCTTGAACTCGAAAGCGACGCCACGAAAGATGAGCCCGAGCAGCATCGCAAGGATCGGGAAATACAGCGCCGGGAAGATGATCGAGAACGCGGTCGGAAAAGCCGCGAATATCCCGATGCCGCCCATGACCAGCCACGTCTCGTTACCGTCCCACACCGGCGCGACCGACGCCATCATGGTGTCGCGCGCGGCGTCGTCGGGCGCGAGCGGGGTAAGAATGCCCACGCCCAGATCGAAGCCGTCGAGCAGCACGTACATGAAAACGGCCACCGCGAGGATCACTGTCCAGATCGGAACCAGGTCGAGACTCACGGCTCACTCCTCCGAGGTCGCTGCCGATAGCGGGCGCGCCGGCCGGTGGTCGAGCCGCAGGTTCGGCGCGTCCCCGGGCAGCCCGCGCTGCACCAGCCGCACGAGGTAATACGCTCCCGCGGTGAAGATGATCGCGTAGACGACGATATAGGCGAGCAGCGACACCACGACGTCCCCGCCTGTGAGCGAAGGGGTGACCGCGTCCGCGGTCCGCAGGTGACCGTAGACCACGTAGGGCTGGCGTCCGACTTCGGTCGTGATCCATCCGGCGGTCACCGCGATGTAGCCCACCGGAATCGCGTAGTTCGCGGCACGCAGATAAAGCGGCGTGTCGTACAGCCTGCCGCGCGCGGCGAGTATCCACGCCCATACGGTGAGGCCGAGCATGATGAGCCACATGCCGATCATCACGCGAAACGAGAAGAACACGGGTGCGGCGGGCGGGCGATCTTCGCGCGGGAAATCCTTGAGCCCTTTGACGTAGCCGTTCCACTCGTGAGTGAGATAGAGACTGCCGAGCTTGGGAATCGAAACCTCGGCGTGATTCTTCTCCTGCGCGTCGTCGGGTATCGCGAACAGATGCGCAGGCTGCCCGGGACCGCTCTCCCAGATGCCTTCGATCGCCGCGAGCTTCTGCGGCTGGTGTTCGAGCGTGTTGAGCCCGTGGAGGTCGCCCATGAAGGCCTGCACCGG
>JAQGNC010000566.1 GCA_028292065.1 Betaproteobacteria bacterium | reverse complement strand
CGTCGGTGGCCGCCCTCGCGGCGATCTCGGTGCCTATGATGCCCGCCGCACCGGGGCGATTATCGACGACCAGCGTCTGCCCCCATGCTTCGCTGAAGCGCTGCGCGAAAATGCGCCCGATGACGTCGGTGGAAGCGCCTGCGCCGAACGGCAGGATCAGGCGGCCGGGCTTGCTCGGGTAGCTCTCCGCGCCGCGTGCCACGCCTGTCGCAACAAGCAACAATGCGATCGCAATGCAGCTGTTCACTTTCATCGTGCCTCCCCGTTGAGACTCGTGTACAACATTGCCCTGCAATTCGCATCCGACGTGTTCTGCGACACACGATACCGATCACAATACCAGTTGCAACCTCACGAAAGAATTTCCGATGACGACACGCATGCCGCTCGACGGTTTCAAAGTCATCGACCTCACCGCCCACCGCGCCGGACCGACCGCGGTGCGCCAGCTCGCCGACTGGGGCGCCGACGTGATCAAGATCGAGGCGCCGGGGGGCTCGCCGACAGACGCGACCGGCGGAAGACGCAGCGGTCCTGACTTCCAGAATCTCCACCGCAACAAGCGCAGCCTCACGCTCAACCTGAAGACTGCCGAAGGCCTGAAGATATTCTTCGAGCTCGCGAAGACCGCCGACGTCGTGGTCGAGAACTTCAAGTCGAACGTCAAATTCAAGCTCGGCATCGATTACGAAGCGGTGAAGAAGGTCAACCCGCGTGTCGTGTACGGCAGCATCTCCGGTTTCGGCCAGGACGGGCCTTATGAAGGCAGGCCCGGCGTCGACCAGATCGCGCAGGGCATGGGCGGGCTGATGTCGATCACCGGCCACGCCGGCGGCGGCCCGGTCCGCGTCGGCATCGCGATCAACGACACTTCGGCCGGTCTCCTGCTTGCCAACGGCATCGTCCTGGCACTGCTCGATCGCGAGCGCACGGGCGTTGGCCAGTGGGTCTCGACCTCCCTCATCGAAGCGCAGATCTACATGCTCGATTTCCAGGCTGCGCGCTACCTCATCAAGGGCGAGGTCGCGGGACAGGAAGGCAACAGCCATCCGACCGCGAGCGGCACCGGCATGTTCCAGACCGCCGACGGCTACATCAACGTCGCCGCGTCGGGCGACAGCCTGTGGGCGCGCTTCTGCGAGGCGGCGGAAGCTCCCGACCTGCTCACCGATCCCGATTACGCCACGACGCCGGCGCGCTCGAAGAACCGCACCGCGCTCAATGCACGGCTCGTCGAGATCATGCGCACGCGTACCAACGACGAATGGGTCGAAGTGATGAACAAGGCCGGCGTGCCGTGCGGCCCGATCAACACGATTGACAAGGTGTTCGCCGACCCGCAGGTGCAGCACCTCGGCATCGCAACAAAGATCGACCATCCGAAATACGGGCCGCAGAAAGTGGTCGGCCAACCTATACATCTGAGCAGCCACCCCCAGCCTTCGACGCTCAAGCACACACCGGAGCCGGGAGAGCACAGCGAGGAGATACTCCGGGGGCTCGGGTATGACGAGGCGGGGATTGCCGAGTTGAGGGCAAAGGGGGCGGTGTAGGCTTCGCGTGTTCGCGGCTGGCGCTATGCGGGTAGGAGGTATGGTCGATGAAAGATCGTATTCAAGAAGCCCGAAAGCGTCGTGTCAATCTGACGCTCAATGAAGAGCTGGTAGTGCAGGCTCGGGAGCTGACCAACAATCTGTCCGGCGTGGTCGAATCACTCCTGACTGATTTTGTCGAGAACGAGCGACGCAAGCGGGCCGCGAAGACTAACGCCACGAAGGTCACGATTGCCACGTGGAACAAGTTCAATGAAAACTTCGGTTCGTTTGCCGATGAAAACTCGACGCTCTGATCCCGCAGTTCGACGTTCATAGGAATCCGGCGAGAACCGCAAGGCCATTCCTTTCCTCGTTTCTGCTCCGATGTCCGAAAACGGCCAGACACCGCCGGCAGGCGCGCTCATACTGCCCGCATGTCACTCGATTCCCGCACCTGCTACCGTGCGCTCAAAGCGCGCGACGCGAGGTTCGACGGCCGCTTTTTCGTCGGGGTCTCGTCGACGCGCATCTATTGCCGCCCGGTGTGCACGGTCAAGCCTCCGAAGCGCGAGAACTGCAGCTTCTATCCGAGCGCCGCGGCCGCTGAGGCTGGCGGGTATCGGCCGTGCCTGCGCTGCCGGCCTGAGCTCGCGCCCGGCAATGCGAGCGTCGACGCCACCACGCGGCTCGCGCAGGCGGCGGCGAGCATGATGGAAGACCGCACGCTCGACAACGAGGGACTGGATACTCTGGCCGCGTCTTTGGGCATCACCGATCGCCACCTGCGCCGCGCTTTCGGAACGGAGTTCGGCGTGTCGCCGGTCGAATTCGCGCAGACCCAGCGGCTGCTGCTCGCGAAACGCCTCCTCACCGACACCGCGCTGCCGGTGACCGAGGTGGCTTTCGCGAGCGGCTTCGGCAGCGTGCGGCGTTTCAACGCGCTCTTCAAGCAGCGCTACCGGCTCAGGCCGAGCGAACTGCGCGGCGAGCGGCAGGGCAGAGCGGCGACTGCCGCTGCAGGCGACGTGCTGAATTTCGAGCTGAGCTTCAGGCCGCCTTTCGACTGGGCCGCGGTCAGCGCGTTCCTCGGCGTGCGCGCGATTCCCGGTGTCGAAGCGGTCGAGGACAGCTGCTATCGCCGCACCGTGCGGCTCGCAATCGATCGCGTTGAGCATACCGGCTGGATCGCGATCGGAATGTCGCCGAAGAAACCGACGTTGCGCGTGGCGGTGTCCGCGTCGCTCGCCAAGGCGCTGCCGCCGGTGCTCTCGCGCGTCAAGGCGCTGATGGACCTCGCGTGCCATCCGGCCGAAGTGGCTGAGGCTCTGGGCACTCTGGCCAGGCGCCGTCCGGGCTTGCGCGTGCCGGGCACGTTCGACGGTTTCGAAATGGCAGTGCGCGCGATCCTCGGGCAGCAGGTGACGGTGGCCGGCGCACGTACGGTCGCGGGACGCTTCGCCGCGATGTTCGGCGATGCCATGGAGACGCCGTTCGCTACGCTGACGGCGCTCTTTCCGACGGCGATGCACGTGGCTTCCATTCCACCGGAGCACATCGCGCGAATCGGCATGCCCGGCGCGCGCGCCCGTAGCGTGGTCGCGCTCGCCCGCGCGGTGGCGGACGGACGCGTCGTGCTCATGCCGAACGCCGACATCGAAGCGACGCTGGCCGCGTTGCGCGCACTGCCGGGCGTCGGGGAGTGGACCGCGCAGTACATCGCGATGCGGGCGCTGGCGTGGCCCGACGCGTTTCCGCACACCGATCTCGGCGTGATGAAAGCGCTCGGCGAGACCGGCGCGCGCCGCGTGCTCGCCGCGGGCGAAGCGTGGCGGCCGTGGCGCGCGTATGCCGTGATGCACCTGTGGCAATCGTTGATCAAGAATCCCTGACGTAACGAATCGCATACGCGTTTCGTTATGTGAGGCACTCTCCAAGGAGCGACCATGCGCTACTACGATCTGTACGAAAGCCCTCACGGGCAGATGCTGCTCGTCGCGGAAGGGGAGAGTCTTTCCGGCGTCTACTTCGAGGGCCAGAAATATCACGCGAAGGTCGAGCCCGAGTGGCGCCGCGATGCGCACCACGCGCCGCTGCGCCAGGCGACGCGCGAGCTCGCCGAATATTTCGGCGGCGAGCGTAAGGTTTTCGAGACTGCGCTCGCGCCCACAGGCACGGCGTTTCAGCAGTCGGTGTGGAAAGCGATCTCCACAGTCGGCTTCGGCGACACCATCACCTACAGCGAGCTCGCACGCCGCGCCGGATGCACCGGCAGCGCGCGCGCCGCGGGTGCGGCAACCGGGCGCAATCCGCTCACGATCATCGTTCCGTGCCATCGCATCGTCGGTACCAGCGGCAGCCTCACGGGGTATGCGGGGGGTCTCGACAGAAAGCGTGCGCTGCTCGCGCTCGAGTCTGGAATACCGGATCTGCTGTCGGCTGCTTGATCGCTCTGCGCCACAAAATTCGGGACGTCCTGAAGCAGCGATTCTAGTTCAGCGTGCGCGGCGTCTCGGCTGCGGGGGCGTCGGCCGGCGCCGGCGCATACAGCGCGAGATTCACGTCCCAGTCGGTCGTCGCCACCTGCTCGCGCAGCAGGCGCGTGAAGATGTGCAGGAGCCTCGTGTCGAGCGTCATGTCTATGCCGGTGCCGTGCAGCGGATGCAGACTCAGCATCTGGACGCCGTCATCGCGTTTCCTGCCTTCGGCTTTGCCGAGCAGCACCGGCGCCTCGCCGAGCGGCAGGCGCCGGGGCGCGCCTTCCGCGGGCTCCTCGAAACCCTTCGAGTAATCCGCCTGGCGCGCATAGCCCTCGTTCTGCAGATCGAGCACGGTATTGCGCGTTTGCGCATCGAGCTGCTGCTTCACCGCGCGGTCCCATTCGAGCATCTGCACCAGCATCGTCCACAGGCGACGGGTGAAGCGGCGCGTGAGCCAGAAGCGGAACTCGCAATGGTCGGTGGTGGACAGCCGCAGCAGGAGGCGGTCCTCGGTTTCATCGAAGCGGATCTGGATCTGGTGGATGGCCATGTCAGTGCAGATTCGGCTTCTTGAGAAAGTCAGTGCGGTCCGCCGACTTGACGGTGAACTGCAGCACGTCGCCGCCGCGAGAGACCGTGAGCGGGACCTCGACCCCGGCCGCGCCGAGCCGCCACGCAGACCGCAACATCTCCGCGAGCCCGGCCACACGCACTCCACCGACCTTCAGCACCGCGTCGCCCGGCTGGACGCCGGCGCGCTCCGCCGGGCCGCCCGGTGACACGCTGCCGACCACGAGCCTGTCTTCGTGATCCTGCGTGGACATCCCCAGCCACGGATGCGGCGGGTGCGGGCTGCGGCCGGTCTGCAGCATCGCATCGAGTATGGGGGCGAGCAGGTCGACCGGCACGAACATGTTGGCGTGAACCGCTACGCCCTCGACCTCCTGCTGCACCAGCAGCGAACCGATGCCGATCAGGCGGCCCTGGGCGTCGAGCAGCGCCGCGCCGCCCCATTGCGGATGCGCCGGTGAAGTGAAGAGCGCCTCGTCGAGCACGTACTCCCACGAGCCGGCGAACTCGCGTTTCTCGATGACCCGTGTCTTGAGCGCATGCGCGATGCCGCCGTGGCCGATCACGAATGCCGGGTCGCCGACCTTCACGTCGGACGCGAGACCGCGCGAAAGATGCGGCGCGTCGAGCTTGCCGAGCGGCTGGATCAGGCCGAAACCGGTCGCCTGGTCATACCCGACCCGATAACCCTCCACGACCGCGCCGCGGTTGCTGGTGAGCCAGATCTGCGACGCCTCGTTGATGAGGTAACCGATGGTGAGCACGAGGCCGTCCTCGCGGATGACTGCGCCGTACCCGCCGCGGTCGGTGCCGAGCGTAGCCGCGGTGAAGCCGTCCGCGGGAACCTCCGCACGCACCATGACCATCGCGTCGAGCGCGCGCGTGAGGTCGAACTCGGTTTCGTCGGCCTTCGGCTGAAGGGCTTCCTGGAAGGACCATTGCTGGGGTTCGGGCATGGGGGGATTTTGACATGAAGCGTCGCGGGGAGGCGGAGCGCACTGTTCATGACCACCGGCCGGGCATCGTGCTAGGCTCGTCGTCATGCGTGCTTCCTGTTTGCCGATGACACGGTCGATCCGGGCTCTTGCTGCGACCTGGCTGTTCGCCGCCGCCGCCGCGGCGCTCGCCGCGTCGGCGCCGGTAAGCGATGAGCTGCTGGCGCCGCTCACATCCGCCTACGTGCAAACGGTCAAACCCGGGGAGCAGGCCGATCTTCATCGCGAGCTTTTCGGGACGGTGCTGCAGCGGGTCCAGCGCAGCTATGCGCAGGAAGTCGATATGCCGGCGCTCGTAGCCGTGGCGCTCAAGGCTATCGAGCCGCTGGAGCCGCAATCAGGCGACCCTGCCGAAGTCTTTAAAAACGCCATCAACGCAGCGCTCGCTACGCTCGATCCGCACTCCCGTTACCTCGACGCAAGCGCGCAGAGCAACCTGCGCAGCACCACTGCAGGCAGCTTCGGCGGTTTGGGCCTGGAAGTGGACATGGTCGGCGGGCTGGTGCGCGTGGTCACGCCGATGGCGGGAACCCCCGCCGCGCGCGCGGGTTTACAGAGCGGCGACCTCATCATGCGCTTCGACGGCCAGCCGGTGGCGGGCATGGCGCTCGCCGACGCCATCTCGCGGATGCGCGGCCAGCCGGGCACGCCGATCGCGCTGATCATCCGCCGCGCGGGACGCGACGACGACTTCACCGTTTCGCTCGTGCGGGAAACCATTCGAACCCCGGCGCTGCGCTGGAGCATGGAAGGC
>JAQGNC010000531.1 GCA_028292065.1 Betaproteobacteria bacterium | reverse complement strand
CTCTGCGGGATTCATGAAGCGGGTTACATTTCGCATTCGCTTCAGTTTGCGCGGCGCCGCGCGGAACCTTATACCGGTTGTAGCTCCACAGATATTGGGTCGGACACTTCCTGATCAGCGCCTCGATGCCTTTGTTGAGCTCGCGCTCGTCGAGCTCGCCGTCGTGGGCGCTGAAATGCATCACATATCCTTCGCCGTGCGCAAGCCGCTCGGCATACGTAAAGATCACCGCCGCGCCGGTCTGTTTCTGCAGACGCCGCACGAGGGTCATGGTGTACGCCGGCCGCCCGAAGAAGTCGGCCCACGCGCCTTCGCCGACCTGCGGCGCCTGGTCGGGCAGCAATCCGACCGCCTCGCCTCGCTGCAGCGCCTTGTACAGGAGGCGCACGCCTCTGAGCGACGCGGGCGCGACCTGCGCGTGACCGCGGATGCGGCCGCGGATCATCAGCGGCTCGAGCCAGCGCTGCCGCGGCGGGCGATAGAGCACCGTGATCGGAAGGCGCTGCGCGCAGTACTGCCCTGCGACTTCGAAGCATCCCAGGTGCGGCGTGAGGAAGATGATGCCGCGGCCTTCGCGCTGAACCGCTTCGACGACGTTCCAGGTGTCGCTGCGCACCAGCCGCGCCACGCGAGACTCGTCGTCGAACCACACCTTCGGGATCTCGGCGACCGCCCTGCCCGTCTGCGCGACACACTCGCGCAACGCGCGCTCACGCTCCGCCGCGTCGCCGTAGACGCCGCTTGCCGCGAGGTTCTCGCGCATCCGCGCGGCGTAAACCGGCGACGCCCAATACACGATCCACCCGAGTACGGTGCCGAGAGCATGCAGCCACGCGAGCGGCAACCTGCCGAGCAGGCGGAAAAATATCATCCCGCATTTTAACGGGCTGATCCGGGGCGACCGTAAATATTGTAAGTAGCGGCGATAGCCGCGTAAGGGGGCCCTTACGCCCGGAGGCTCTGCCGGCGCAGCCGGCAGAGCCGAACGCAGCGTCGTAGAACTTTCTGTTATTCTATTCGCCCTTTAACCCCCCTGCCCCCCTCCGAGCATGAGCGATTTTCTATTTACTTCCGAGTCCGTCTCTGAAGGACATCCGGACAAAGTTGCAGACGCAATTTCGGACGCCGTGCTCGACGCGGTGCTCGCACAGGACAAGCACGGCCGTGTCGCCGCCGAGACGCTCGTGGCGACCGGCCTCGTGGTGATGGCCGGCCAGATCACGACCGGCGCGAACGTCAACTACAGCGAGCTCGCGCGCGACGTGATCAAGCGGATCGGCTACGACGATTCGGAGATGGGTTTCGATTACCGCTCGTGCGCGGTGCTGACCGCTTTCGACAAGCAGTCGCAGGACATCAAGCAGGGCGTGGACGAAGGCTCGGGCATGGATCTCGAGCAGGGCGCGGGCGACCAGGGCCTCATGTACGGCTTCGCGTGCGACGAGACCCCGCAGTTCATGCCGGTCCCGATCTACTACGCGCACCGCCTCATGGAGCGCCAGGCCGCGATGCGCCGCGACGGCCGCCTGCCGTGGCTGCGTCCGGACGCGAAATCGCAGGTCTCGGTCCAGTACGTCGACGGTAAGCCGCACCACATCGACACCGTCGTCATCTCGACGCAGCACCGCGAAGACATCTCGCACGAGCCGCTCACCGAAGCGGTCATCGAAGAGATCTGCAAACCGGTCCTGCCCAAAGATCTGCTGACCAAGGACACCAAGTACCTCATCAACCCGACGGGACGTTTCGTCATCGGCGGGCCGCTCGGCGACACGGGTCTTACCGGCCGCAAGATCATCGTCGACACCTATGGCGGCTATTCGCGCCACGGCGGCGGCGCGTTTTCGGGCAAGGATCCTTCGAAAGTCGACCGCTCGGCCGCCTACGCCGCGCGCTACGTGGCGAAGAACATCGTCGCCGCCGGCCTGGCCAAAAAGTGCGAGATCCAGGTCGCTTACGCGATCGGCGTCGCGCGCCCGGTCAGCGTGCTGGTCGACACTTTCGGCACCGGCACCATCTCCGACGAGAAGATTTCAAAGCTCGTCCAGAAGCACTTCGACCTGCGTCCGAAAGGCATCATCCACTCGCTCAACCTGCTGCGTCCGATCTACGCCAAGACCGCGGCCTACGGCCACTTCGGCCGCGACGAGCCGGAGTTCTCGTGGGAAGCGACCGACAAGGTCTCGGCGCTGAAAGACGACGCGGGTGTGAAGTAGCCGAAGCTGAAAGCGAGGGCTGACCCTCCCGACGGCAGCGCTACGGCGCTGCCGTTTTTGTATCCGGGTCAAAAGCAGAAAAGGAAGGACGCGAAGGAAGAAGCACGGACGCCAAGGTGATTTTAGCTGCGCTTGTCGTGGGCAGCGGCCGATTTGCGTTCCTTGTTCTTACCTTCGCGTCCTCGCTTTTTCCTTTGCGTCCTTGGCGTTCAAGGCTGTGATCCAGAGCGAACGGGCAATTTCGTGTAAAATCATCCGTTCCCGAGGAGCGTTGCAACGGAGATCCCCTCTCCGCCAGGCTCGGGACCCGGTGCAGGCCCAGCAGCAATCCGCCTCCCGGAAGTCAACGGCGCTCACCGCGTGCTGTCACGCACGGGTGAGCCGACCGGATCACAGTCCCTCTCCGTCCCTGACGCTCCGCGGCCGTCCACACTTCGCCGGAGCAAGACATGAGCGCTGTACCCCAGAATCTGAAGGGCGATTACTACGTCGCCGACATCACCCAGGCCGCTTTCGGCCGCAAGGAAATTTCCATCGCCGAGACCGAGATGCCAGGTCTGATGGCGGTGCGCGAGGAATACAAGGACGAGCAGCCGCTCAAAGGCGCGCGCATCGCCGGGTCGCTCCACATGACCATCCAGACCGCGGTGCTGATCGAAACGCTGGTAGCGCTCGGCGCCGAAGTGCGCTGGGCGTCGTGCAACATCTTCTCGACCCAGGACCACGCCGCGGCAGCGATCGCGGCGTCAGGCGTGCCGGTCTTCGCCTACAAAGGCGAGAGCCTCAAGGAATACTGGGATTTCACCCACCGCATCTTCGAGTGGCACGACGGCGGGCTTCCCAACATGATCCTCGACGACGGCGGTGACGCGACGCTGCTCGCGTATCTCGGCTCCAACGCCGAGAAAGATCCTTCGCTGATCGCCAGGCACACCAACGAAGAGGAAGAAGCGCTCTTCGCGGCGATCAAGAAGCGTAACGCCGAGCGTCCGGGCTGGTATGCCAAAGCGCTGGCGAGCATCAAGGGCGTGACCGAAGAGACGACCACCGGCGTTCACCGCCTGTACCAGATGGAGAAGGAAGGGCGCCTGCCGTTCCCGGCCATCAACGTCAACGACTCGGTGACCAAGTCGAAGTTCGACAATCTCTACGGCTGCCGCGAATCACTCGTCGACGGTATCAAGCGTGCGACCGACGTGATGATCGCGGGCAAGATCGCGGTCGTCGCGGGCTACGGCGACGTGGGCAAAGGCTGCGCGCAATCGCTGCGGGGCCTGGGTGCTTCGGTGTGGGTCACCGAAATCGATCCGATCTGCGCGCTGCAGGCGGCGATGGAAGGCTACCGCGTCGTCACGATGGACGAAGCCGCAGCCGCCGGCGAGATCTTCGTCACCGCGACCGGCAACGTGAACGTCATCTCGCACGATCACATGGTGAAGATGAAGAACAACGCCATCGTGTGCAACATCGGCCACTTCGATTCCGAGATCGACGTCGCGAGCCTGAAGCAATACACGTGGGACAACATCAAGCCCCAGGTCGACCACATCATCTTCCCGAGCGGCAAGCGCCTGATCCTCCTGGCCGAAGGCCGTCTCGTGAACCTGGGCTGCGGCACCGGCCACCCGAGTTTCGTCATGTCGAGCTCGTTCACCAACCAGGTGATCGCGCAGATCGAGCTCTTCGCCGCGAACTCGAAATACGAGAAGAAAGTGTACGTGCTGCCGAAACAGCTCGACGAGAAAGTGGCTCGCCTGCACCTGAAGAAGCTCGGCGCGCAGCTGACGCAGCTCACCGAGACTCAAGCGAAATACCTGAATCTCGACCAGAACGGCCCCTATAAACCGGATCACTACCGTTATTGATCCGGTTTGCGGGGCCCGCGGGCGGTAAACGTACAGAGACGGAACCAAGGTTCCCTCTCCGAAACCTCGCCCTCCTTAACACCCTTTGATCGCCCGATACCGGCGGTCAGCCTAGACTCCGTCCCCTCTCCCCGCACTTGGGGAGAGGGTTAGGGTGAGGGGCACGATGCAATCTCAAAAAACACATCGCAAGTGCTTCAGCTTCGAGTTCTTCCCGCCGAACACGACGGAAGGCGCCGAGAAGCTCGCGCAGACCGCCAAGCAGCTCGCGCTGTTGAAGCCCGAATTCTTTTCGGTGACTTACGGCGCCGGAGGCTCGACTCGCGAGCGCACGCTCAATGCGGTGCTCGACCTGTGCAAGGCCGGGCCCGCCGCGGCGCCGCACATCTCATGCATCGGCTCTTCGCGCAGCAGTATTCGCGAGATTCTCGCCGACTATAAGGCGAACGGTATCCGTCACCTCGTGGCGTTACGAGGCGATCTGCCTTCGGGCACTGCGACCGCGGGCGAGTTTCACTACGCGAACGAGCTCGTCGCTTTCATCCGCGAAGAGTTCGGCAGTCACTTCTTCATCGAAGTCGCGGCTTATCCCGAGTACCACCCGCAGGCGCGCAGTGCCCAGGCGGACCTCGATGCGTTCAAGCGCAAAGTCGAAGCCGGCGCAGACTCGGCGATCACCCAGTATTTCTTCAACGCCGACTGCTACTTCAACTTCGTCGACGAATGCGAAGCGATGGGGCTGAAGGTGCCTATCGTTCCGGGGATCATGCCGATCGGTCGCTTCTCGCAGCTCGCGAGGTTCTCGGACGCATGCGGCGCCGAAATCCCGCGCTGGATACGCAGGAAGCTCGAAGGCTACGGCGACGACACCGAATCGATCCGCGCTTTCGGGCTCGACGTGGTGAGCGACATGTGCGAGCGCCTGCTGGCCGGAGGCGCGCCGGGGCTGCATTTCTATACGCTGAACCAGTCGTCGCTGACGACGGACATCTGGAAGCGCCTCGGCCTGTAAGCGCCTAGGAGTTTTTCCCCTGGCAGCCTTCGAAATGCAGCATCGGACGGCCGCTTGGAACGAAGTCCGGAACGAGACGGCAGAGCGACTTCGGCGTCGCTTTCGGGTCGTGCAGTCCGTCGCGAACGAACCCCACGAGGTCGTCGAACTCCCGATCGCTCAGGGAGATCGGCGCCGCCAGCAGCGGATCGAGCGTCGCCAGGACGGGCTCCATCGGGCCCACGATAAAGGTGAGATCCCGGTCCACGCCGGCCCTCCTGGCGTCGTAGTGCCTGACCGACTCGCGAACGTTCAGATGGTGCCTGACGGCGTCCTCGAGACGCGTGAACGCGCCGTTGTGGAAGAACGCCGGCTGCAGAGCCGCGTTGCGCAGCGGTGAGCTGCGGAACTTGTAGCGGTCGGCTCGGTTGCCGGTGATCTGCTCCAGCCCATAGTCCGCATTTTCGCCCGGTCCGTCGAAGATCATGTTGCCGAGCCCCACGCCGAAGCGCGGCGCGATCTGCGGCACGCCGATGTTGCGCATCCTGAAGTCGCTGAACATCTCGTTCGACTGCCCGCCGACCGAGTGGCACGCGACGCATGCGCCTTTGCCGAAGAACACCAGCGCGCCGCGTTTCTGCGAATCGGTCATGGCGCCGCGCTCGCCGCGCGCGTAGCGATCGATCGGCGCATCGGCGCGCACCAGCGTGAACTCGAACTCCGCGATGGCGCGCCCGAACATGCTGAAGTCGATCGAGGCTCCGGCGCGCACAGTGGGAAAGATCCTGCCGAACAGGTCGCGATATCCCGGCGTATGGTTCAGACGCGTGAGCACCGCCTGCCGTATCGGTTCGTTCCTGAAGCCTGACGCGTCCGCCGCGGGAACGCTACTGCCGTGTCCATCGTTGAACTGCAGGAAGCGCGGGCCCAGATCGGTCACCCCGGTGAAGCCCGCGGCTTCGACCAGCTCGGTCGGCGGGATGTGCGCCTGCGCGATCAACAGATGCGTGACTGCGGAATCGTTGCGCGGGAACCGCGTCGTGCCCTCGGGCGGCGGGAAAGTGTAGCCCAGCGCATTGTTGAACGGGTCGCCACTCGGCGCAAAGAATCGGCCGTTCCACATGAGCTTGGGATAGAAAGCGGTGTTGATCACCATCGGGCTGCGGCGCTGGTTGCGCGGCCCGGCGCGGTCGGGTCCGACGATGCGGTTGTTGTCGACGCCGATCGCGATCGACTGCGTGTCGCCGAATCCCGCGGCGGGCGAGTGGC